>DVJQ01000035.1 GCA_018716625.1 Candidatus Galligastranaerophilus intestinavium
AATTTAAAATAAAGAATGTATTAAAATAAAAGAAAAAAAATGTTTTTGTGTTTTAATAAACTGTTGTAAGTTATGCCATCTGTTTTTAATAATAAGTATGAAAACACAATCAATTCAAATCGGAAGTATAAACAGCAAATACATAAAAGAAAATAACCAAAACTTTAAAGGCAGTTTTTTGGATGCGGCAACAAAAGGTCTGCAAATGTGTGACAAGTACCCCATGATAGGAGTTGCACTTACCGATTCTGTTGCAACGGATGTGCCAAGAACGATTTTTGACCTTGTAAAAACAGGTGTGCCTGCTGCAATGGAAACCGCAAGGAGAGAGTTCTCGGGTCTTTTTGTAAACTGTCTGATGCCTTCTTTTATTGTCCTTGGTGCGGCAAAATTTTTAAACAAAGGCACCATGGGGAAAGAATTTAGCGATATAAATTTATCAAACTCATGGGCAAACGGAGAAAGCATAAATAAATTTGTAGAAACGTTTAAGAACTCCATGGATGTAACATCCAAAACAACTACACAAAGCGAGATTAAGACATTTTTCAATAATATTTTCACAGGACTAAACGGGCGTGACGGCGACAAATGGGTGGAATTCTCATCTGCTCTCGGTAAAGACAAGCTTGAAGAAGTAAGCGAACTTTTAACAAAAGCCGTATTTGATAACTCGGGCGATAAAAAAGCTCTGAAAAATACCCTTGCACAAGTTTCATCACTTATAACGGATACAACCCATGCCGGCGAAATTTTGACTTATGATATTAACGCAAAAGGCTTTGGTTCAAACTTATCCGAACTTTTGCGCGACAGTGTGGATATTGCAAAAAAATTCACTCAAGAATCAGTGCGCAACAATCTTGATTTATTTGGCAAAAAAGCTACAAAACTTGTTAACGCAAAAAGCATTTTGGGGCTTGCAATAATAGTTCCGATTGCGATGTCTGTGCAGTCGATCAACAGGGCAATTACACGCCACAAATACAAGCAAAAAGGTGCTCCCATTTACAAGGACTTTGAAAAAGGCAACACACACAAAGAAATGAATGCAAAAGAAAAAGCTAACTTCTTTTCACAAAAAATTGCCTGTGCGGCTTCAATGGTTTCAATAGCACTTTTGTCCATGATGAAAAAACCGAGCATGCAAATGTTTCAATTTAAAGGAATGTTCCCCACTGTTGACCAGTGCAGATGGATTGCAACAAGCACTTTTGTAAGCAGAATGTTTGCATCGGAAGATCCAAACGAACTTAGAGAAAGTACCGTAAGAGATATAGCCTCGTTTTCAGGTCTTTACTTTTTGGGTGATTATGCCGCAAAAGCTGCAGCAAGCATTATAGAAAAAATAAAACCTGATGTTAAATTACTAAACAGGACAGGCAAGTCTAACGCTCAAAGTCCGATTTTAAACAGAATAGGCGACTGGATTAAAAACACCTATGTAAAATCTTTTGACGAAGTATTGCCAAAAGATAAAAACATGCGCTCGATATGTGAGCTTGCAAGTCTTGGATTTTCTATTATCTCACTTGGCATATTATTACCCGCATATAACAGACAAGTGACTGAAAAGAAAGTAGCCCAAGCAAAACAAAAAGAACTGCAACAGACAAAAAATGCTACAAAAAGCGATCCTGATTTAATAATTGAATTGAGAACAAATAAAGCCTTAGCTCAAGATGGTATATATAACACAGTTGCACAGGGCTGCTTTGAGTAATTTGCTAAAGTAAAATTCATACAAAAACCGCTCCCATAAGAGAGCGGTTTTTAGCAAGTTTTTAATCTAGATAATACCTTGAGCCATCATAGCTGCGGAGACTTTTTTAAATGCAGCAATATTTGCACCTGCAACGTAATTTATTCCAAGACCGTATTCATCTGCAGTATCCTTACAAGCCTTAAAGATATTAGACATAATGCCGTCAAGTTTTTTATCAACTTCTTCAAATGTCCAAAAATATCTCATGCTGTTCTGACACATTTCAAGTGCTGAAGTTGCTACGCCTCCTGCATTTGCAGCCTTAGCAGGCGCAAGCAATACACCGTTTTTTAAGAAGTAGTTAATTGCCTCAATGTCTGTAGGCATATTTGCGCCTTCCCCAACAGCAAAAACACCGTTTTTGACCATTAATTGGGCAGTTTCAAGGTTAATATCGTTTTGTGTGGCACAAGGTAGCGAAATATCAGCCTTAATCGTGTATACGGCAGGTATTTCACCTTCTTTATTTTCAAAATATTGTGCTTTGGGGTATTTTTTCAGATATTCTTTAATTCTCAAACGCTCAACTTCTTTTATACGTTTAATTTCTTCAAGATCAATTCCTATATCATCATAAATACATCCGTTTGAATCACTCATAGCTACAACTTTTGCACCATATTCCATTACTTTTTGAGCAGCATATATTGCAACATTTCCTGAGCCTGATATAGTGACTACCTTGCCTTCAAAATTTTTATTGTTAGCTTTTAACATTTCTCGCATATAATAAATCAAACCAAAACCTGTTGCTTCTTTTCTTGCAAGCGAGCCGCCATACTCAAGTCCCTTGCCCGTTAAAACTCCAGCCTCAAAAGCGTTTCTAATCTTTCTGTATTGTCCGAAAAGATAGCCTATTTCTCTTGCGCCAACACCAATATCGCCTGCGGGAACATCAAGATTGTGGCCGATGTGTCTTTGCAGTTCATTCATAAAACTTTGGCAAAAACTCATAATTTCTCTGTCTGATTTGCCTTTAGGGTCAAAGTCAGAACCGCCTTTGCCACCACCAATAGGCAAGCCTGTAAGAGCATTTTTAAATATTTGCTCAAAAGCTAAAAACTTCATAATACTTTGGTTTACGCTAGGATGAAACCTTAAACCGCCCTTGTAGGGACCAATGCTGCCGTTAAACTGAACTCTAAAGCCTCTGTTTACTTGCACTTTTCCATTATCATCTACCCAAGGCACTCTGAAAGTTATAATTCTCTCAGGCTCAACAAGCCTTTCAAGCAGCGCTGTTTTTTCATAGTTTTCATCTCTTTCAACAACAGGTTTAAGTGTTTCCAAAACTTCACTTACCGCTTGAAGAAATTCCTTTTCGTTTGCATTTTTTTCTTTTGTTTTAGCTAAAACGCTCTCAATGTAATTGCTCATATTTACTCCTATTAAATTGTTGCAACAATAATAACATTTTTTACACAGGCTAACAAATTAAAGCAGTATTATTGTTAAGTTTTTTGTATAAAAATTTTATAAATATGTTATAATTCAGCCTATATAGAATAAAAGAGGCAAAAGAGAGTGGACTTTAAAATACAAAACGACAACGCACGAGATTTTTACAAACAAGATTTTTCTATTATAAATAATTTTCTAAACGAAGTAAGAAACGCTCTTTTGCAAAAAAGCCCTCTTGAGTGTGATTTTTTAGCACTTGAAAAATTTATCGGCTTTATACCAAGCAAAACTTTTATAAACATTTCACTTTTTCAATCAAACACAAAAATGATTCGTTTCGGTTCAAAAAGAGCAACTTTAAAAACCGCAACAGAAAGAATTGTCGAAATGTTAAAACAAAACAAAAACTTTACAAATTTTGAAATTGATAACCCTGAAAAATGCAGAATAATGCTTGAGTATTCAATCTCACACAAAGAATTGTCCTACAATAAAATTCAATCCGCAAAATTTAACTCTTTGCGCTTTGAGATAGGAATTGACGGAATTGAGATAAACGACGGCAAAAAATCATACTATTATATGCCAACCGATGCAATTGTTCAGTCGCATATGACATACAGAAATGCGCTTGATTCGCTGCTTAGAAAAACGCCCGTTGCAAAAGAAAGCAACAAATTCTCACAAAGAGTTAAACTTTTGGGACAAAAGAAAGATTGGAAATTTTACCTTTTTAATACTCGCGCGTTCATATCCTACAAAAATGAATGCTTGCCGCTATATCGGGCAAATGTTATGTATAATCAATTTGATTTTGACATATTACTTGAACAATTTAAGGACGGCGCAAATTGGCTGATTAAAAACATGCAAGATGACGGCAGATTTTTGTATTACTATGATTGCACAACAGACTCGACAAAAGACCACGAACACCCTACGCGCCCTGAAAATAACAGATATTACAACGATTTAAGGCACTGTGGAGGAGCAATAACTTTAATTAGAGCGTACAGTCTGACGGCTGATGAAAAATATATAAAAGCCGCCAAAAGAGCAATAGATTTTACCCTAACAACCGCAAAAGAACACGATACACAATTTGGAAAAGGCTATCATGCTTATTATAACAAAAAAAGCAAGCTCGGCGGCAGCGGAATGGCTCTTGTTATGATGATGCAATACAGAATTGTAACCGGTGACAAAACTTATGATGAGTATATAAAAGGTTTCTCAAGACATTTAATATCAAGACTGACTCCCGAGGGTGAGTTTTTGGGCTATTATATCCACCCCTCATATAATGACGGTAAACCGCTTTTAAATATGTCAGACAAAGAAAGAATGGAAACATTTTCATTTTATTACCCCGGAGAAGCGCTTTTAGGGCTTGGACTTTTTGCAAATCATTTTAAAGACGACAGTGAGCTTGAAAAAATTGTTGTTGAAAAAACAAAAACAGCAATGGATTGGATAGTAAACGAAAGACCAAAACGCTACAGACATCTTTTTACCGCACTGCCGTCAGACGCTTGGCTTATGCAAGCAATTGAAGAATGGTACGATTACCCTGATTTTATAAAAGAATGCCATTTGAATTTTGTGTACGGCGATGCCAAAGAAATGATGAAAAGAATGTACAAAAAAGACGACAGCCCCTACATTGACTACGAAGGCGGCATGTACTACGAATACGGCGACCACTATTACCCCGACGGTGCGCGCTGCGAAGGGTTGATTGCATCATATTATCTTGCAAAAAAAACAGGAGAAACAGCGCTCGCCGCGGAAATTTTAAACCACTGCAAAAAAGCTGCAAAATGCCAGTTTCACCTGTTTAACAGCGAAAAATCAAACTTCGCGCACAAAAATCGGGAAAAATCCGAAGGCTCAATAAGATTTAAAGCAACGCGCCAATGGGTCAGGGTCGACTCTATTCAGCACGTTGCCTGCTTTTTTATAAGGCTTTACTGGACACAGCATGAAATGAAAATTAAAAGTTTTTTGGACAAATAACAAAGTTTATAATAGAATAATTTATATGTCGATGTGGTGAAATGGTAGACACGCATGTTTCAGGAGCATGTAGAGCAATCTGTGGGGGTTCAAGTCCCCCCATCGACATTTATTTTACGCTTTTTACCCTAACAGACAAGGGGACTTTCACCAAGGTTTACTGACCAATTTGCCTAAAAAGGCAAATTGACAGCATCATTTATCTGTACGGCTCCAAAGTCGCCTACAGCTAAAAGTCAAGTCCCCCCATAGACATTTTTTAAATTTTAACAGTCAAAACAATATAAATACCCCCGCAGGCTAGACCTGAAGATAAAAAAATCAGCAACATTTTTGCATATCATATTCCATATAATTATAAGGAGAAAAAAATATGGATATGTTCTGTTTTCAATGCGAGCAAAGTGCACATCAAAAAGGTTGTACAAAGCGCGGAGTATGTTCAAAAGAGCCATCAACGGCCAACTTGCAGGATGAGCTGATTAACAATATTATCTGTCTTGCAAATTGTGATAAAGTAAATGACAAAAATACCGAATTAATCATAAAAAGCCTGTTTACAACCGTCACAAACGTAAATTTTGACGACGATTCCATTCAGGAGCTGATAAATAAAGTAAAAAACGAAATAAAAGAATGCAATTTTGATATAAATTCTTTATGGAGAGAAAAAGACGAGGATAAAAGAAGTCTGAAATCATTAATTCTCTTTGGGCTAAAAGGAATGGCGGCTTATGCATATCACGCAAGGATTTTAGGCTACAAAAACAAAGAAATTGATAGCTTTTTCTACAAGGCACTAAAGGAAATTTCACAAAATAAAAATAACGAAGAACTTTTATCATTTGTGCTTGAAGTAGGCAAAATGAATCTTGAATGCATGAAACTTTTAGATGAAGCTAACACAAAGACTTACGGCACGCCCACAGCGCAAAATGTTACGACAAATATTGAAAAAGGCCCTTTTATAGTAGTTAGCGGACACGATCTGAAAGATCTGCACCTGCTTTTAGAACAAACAAAAGACAAGGGCGTGAACATATACACCCATGGAGAAATGCTGCCATGTCATGCTTATCCCGAACTTAAAAAATACAAACATCTAAAGGGAAATTTTGGTACAGCCTGGCAAAACCAACAAAAAGAGTTTGATAATATTCCTGCTGCAATACTCTTTACAACCAACTGCATTATGCCACCCAAAGAAAGTTATAAAGACAGGGTATTTACAACATCACTTGTTAAATTCCCAAACACAATTCACATAGACAATAACAAAGATTTCACACCTGTTATAAATAAAGCGCTTGAGCTTAAAGGTTACGACAAAGACAAGAAAATGACTGGCATAAATGGCGGTGATACACTTGCTACGGGGTATTCAAGGACTACAATTTTATCTGTTGCAGATAAAATCATTGATTCAATAAAATCAGGCGCAATAAAACACATCTTTCTTGTTGGCGGCTGCGACGGCGCAAAAACAGGCAGAAATTACTACACCGAATTTGTAAAACTAACACCAAAAGACTCTCTTGTCTTAACCCTTGCTTGTGGCAAATTCAGATTTAATGACTTGAATCTTGGAGAAATTAACTCAATACCAAGACTTTTGGATATGGGGCAATGTAACGATGCATACAGCGCAATATATGTGGCACAAGCTCTTGCACAAGCCTTTAATTGTTCCGTAAACGAACTGCCGCTTTCAATTGTACTTTCTTGGTATGAGCAAAAAGCTGTATGTATACTTTTGACGCTGCTTTATCTTGGTATTGAAAACATAAGACTTGGCCCGACTCTGCCCGCATTTTTATCTGAAAATGTATTAAAAATTCTTGTTGATAAGTTTAAAATAAAACCAATTACAAACCCCAAGGACGATATAAAAGAACTCTTAAACATATAATTTACATCACTGTGGCTGATATTCAAGAGCCTTGATAATCCGCCACAGTGCTCTTTTCTTCTCTGTGTCCAGCTTCTCAACAGAACTAAAAATTTCCTCCTCAATAGTCTTAATATTTTTTAAATACCCGACATCAAAAATCTCCTCTGCACTTACATCAAACTGTTGCTGAATTTGAATAATCGTAAGCGTAGAGGGTAAACTTTTTCCGTTTTCAATATTACTTAAACTCGAGGGTTCAATACCTATTTTTTCACTAAACACATCCTGTGTTAACTTTATTCTTTTTCTAATTCTTCTGATATTTTCACCAAGAGCTTGTCTGTATGCTATCTCATCCATATTATTACCTACAGTATATCTTTTTACAAATAGAATAAATTAAGCTGTCATTTAATAACATAATCTGCACATTAATTAATAGGTTGATTTTTTGTGTATACGTTATTATAATATTTGGTGTAGATTATAAATTACTGGAGAAAATGTTGTCTAGATTAAATTTTAAGCGCTGTTTGCGCAACTTTAGTTGTGCAGATACGAGAATAGCGCAAAGGGAAGTTATTTTATCTAAAAAAGCTTTAAGGCACGCAAAACCTGACAAGTTTAAAAACAGCAACGCTTTTACACTTGCCGAACTATTGGTGAGTATTTTAATTATCTCTGTGATACTTACACTTTTGGCTCCTGTTATTACAAAAAGGGCAAAGGAGAGTTTTACCGTAAATTCAAGTGCACAGTATGAAAGCAGATTATTTTTATACGACATAAGCGACTCTGATTGTACAGACCCCGCGGACGGTACAAAGTCGCTTAACTGTAAATTTACCGCTCCAAATGATGTGGAAGAAATAAGTCTTGTTATGGTATCAGGAGGTGGGGGAGGAGCAGGAGCTACTAACCCTACGGTTAATACAAATCAAAGGGCATATGCCGCAAGTACAACGCTCGGAAGTTCTCAGACAAAAGAAATAACAATTACAAGCGGCATGAAAAATGTAACAATCAGTTACCTTGCAGGTTCGGGCGCAGGCGGCGGAGGCGGCGCATACAATTCAACAACGGGCGGCGCACCGACTTCGCAAGCCGACTGCGACCCGTTTAATGCACTATTTATCCCCGCGGCGTACAACGGCTCAGGCGGAAAGAACACATGCGTTACAAAATACAACGTGGGCGACACCAACGGACCGACAATCGCTAGCTCAACTACAACCGTAACAGCGGGAAGCGGCTCATGCAGTGCTAATGAATGCTGCTGGAGAGGCACAACATCAAGCCCTTGCACGGCATCAGGCAGCTGGAGCGGCCACTCATCAAGCTACAGCGGCTGTACCAGAACCGTA
>DVJQ01000036.1 GCA_018716625.1 Candidatus Galligastranaerophilus intestinavium
ACGTTTTTCAATTTCATTTTCAATAAATTTATCCACGTTTAATTTCATCCCTTACAATATTAAAAATCTCTTTGCCGTCAAAGCCAAAATTCCTTGCAAACATTGCCCTTTCAGGATGAGGCATAAGCCCCATAACACGCATGTTTTTATCATAAATTCCTGCAACATCACAATAAGAGCCGTTGGGGTTATTAACATATCTCAAAAATGCCATATTGTTTACCAAATCAAAATCATCTTTTGAAAAAACGTATTTACCTTCCTTGTGTGCAACGGGGAGAGAAATTTTTTTTGAAATACCGCCAAAATCAAGCTCCAACTCTACGTTTTTACAAATAAATCTTGACGAATCATTCTCAAGCAAAGCGCCTTTGAGCAAATGAGCCTCGCAAAGTATTTGAAACCCGTTACAAATACCCACGCACACCCCTCTTTGTTTTTCAATGTAATCTCTAAGTGCAGCTATTACAGGTGTGAATTTTGCCAAACGACCCGAGCGTATATAATCGCCATATGAAAATCCGCCACACAAAAATACGCAATCGTAATTTAACAAAGATTTTGTACTAGAATCGACATATTCACATTCAAAAGAGCACTTCTCAAGCGCCGCTTTTGTTTCAACCTCGCAATTTGTGCCCAAAAAAACAACAACTGCTGCTTTCATTAAACAAGCTCCAAAGAAAATATTTCAAACTTTTCAACCACAGGATTTGAAAGAACTTCAAGGCATATTTGCTCAGCTTTTTTTTGTGCATTAATCTTACTGTCGCAACTTATACAAAATGAATAAAATCTACCTGTTTTAAAATCAGGCTTATCTTCTAAGCCGATATTTTTTAGCATTTTATTTATGGTAAGAGCTTTTACATCCTTAACATCTTCTTTTAGACTTATTAAAACTTTTGCACAATACCTGTTCATATAAGTTAAAATTATCATAAAAAAAACATTGCCGCTTTAAAATTTTATAATATTATGTTGCAAGGTACAAAATTGAGAAAATTATGACAAATGAAATTTTGCACAACGAAAAATATTTGCAACTAAAAGCTTATGTGCGAGAAAACGGCACGAAATGGGTTTATGCACACAGACCCAATGCAAAAGACATTGCCGTTATTGTTCCTGTTGTTAAAAAAGAGGATGGAGAATACGTTTTATTTTTAATAACAAAAAGACCTCCTATTTTTAGTGAAAATCGGGCAAAATATTGCCTTGAGCTGCCCGCAGGACTTGTCGGAGATGTAAACAAAGATGAAGATATTTTAGAGGCAATAAAAAGAGAACTGGCCGAAGAAAGCGGCTATATTGCAGACAAAATAAAAATCTGCTCAAAAAAAGTTTCAAGCTCTGCGGGCATGACTTCTGAAACTTCAACTATTGCTCTTGCCTGCATTGACGGTTTAAAAGAACACAAAGAGCCTACAGATAATGACGGCGGGGTAATTTGCCAAAGAAAACTTGTAAAAAAAGAGGATGTTTTTGAATTTATAAAAGACTTTGAATTACAAGGAAATGCCATTGGCGCACAAACTCTAAGCGGTTTGTTTTACTACTTTTTTGGCAAATAATTTTGTTTATGCAATAATTTTAAAAGAGGAAATTAGGATAGCAATATGAAACTTGACGTAATAACAACAGACAGAGCATTTGACTACGGATACTTATTAAAGCGTATTTGGCCATACATAAGACCCGTAATGTTTAGAATAGTAATAGGTTTTGCACTTGCCATACCGCTTGGTTTATTGGACGGTGCAACAGCATTTGCACTAAAACCGTATATTGATGTTGTTATAAACGGCGAAACATACGCATTTAAAGGTTTTGAACTCACAAGAGATTTACTTGCGGCAGTAATACCTTGGGCAATAATGCTTTTTGCGGTTATCCAAGGGCTTTTAAAATACATTAACTCTTATCTTACAGACTGGATAAGCATTAAAATTTCAAACTCTGTTAAAGAGGATTTGTTTAAAAAGCTTGTTTACCTTGATTCAAAATTTTACGACGAAAACTCCTCAGGGCTTGTAATTTCAAGATTTTTGTCAGACCCTGACGGCGCTTCCAAAAACATCGTTGAATCAATCAAAACTCTTATTACGGCATTTACAAGTTCGCTTGGACTAATCGGCGTATTACTGTATAACTCTTGGAAACTCGCATTTGTAGGCGTGATCGTTCTTGTTTGTGCTTTTATACCCGTATCTCTCATAAGAAAAAGGGTTAAAAAAGTTTCAAATGCCTCAATGGTTGTAGGCAGCGGCATGACAACAAATGTAAATGAAACATATCATGGAAACAAAATTATAAGCGGATACTGTCTGCAAGAGGACATTTATGCAAAATTTAAAACTCAAATCAGAGAGCTTTTTGACCTTTCAATGTCACTTACGAAACGCTCAGGCTGGCTTTCTCCCATAATGTACTTTATTGCAAGTATTGGTGTTGCAATAGTTATGGTAGTTGGCAACCACTTGATAATAACGGGTGAAATGTCCACAGGGTCGCTCGCCAGTTTTATTACTTCACTGTTACTTTTGTACAAGCCCGTAAAAACTCTTGGCGGAACACTCACAGGCATGCAAGGAATTTTTGTTGCCATGAACAGGGTCTTTGAACTTTTTGATTTGGAACCTGAAATTAAAGACAGACCAAATGCAAAGGAACTAAAAGGACTGGACAACAACATAAGCTTTGAAAATGTTTGTTTTGAATACGAAAAAAATAAACCCGTTTTGAAAAATGTTTCATTTGGGGTTAAAAAAGGTGAAATGTTAGCGCTTGTCGGAAACTCAGGGGGCGGAAAATCTACAATAGTAAACTTAATTCCAAGATTTTACGACATAAACTCAGGTAGCATTAAGTTTGATGGAGAAGACATAAGAAACTTTACGCTAAAATCACTAAGAAGTCATGTTAGCGAAGTTTTTCAGGACAATTTTTTGTTCTCGGGAACAATCAAGGATAATATTTTAATGGGCAAAAAGGATGCAACTGACGAAGAAATTCGTCAGGTTGTTTGCGCAGCTCATCTTGATGAATTTATTGACACCCTTGAAAATGGTGTAGATACTGAAATAGGAGAAAGAGGAACAACTCTGTCAGGCGGACAAAGACAAAGGGTAGCAATTGCACGCGCCATGATTAAAGATGCGCCAATTTTGATACTTGATGAGGCAACATCAGCACTGGATAACAAATCTGAAGCAATTGTACAAAAGGCACTTGAAAACTTAATTAAAGGCAGGACAGTATTTGTAATTGCACACAGACTCTCAACTATTAAAAATGCCGATAAAATTGCAGTAATTAATGAGGGGCAACTCATTGAAATGGGTACACACCACGAGCTAATGCAAATACCAAACGGTCAGTACAAGTATCTATATGAAATGCAATTTGTAAAAGATGAGGCTAAAGTTGCAGAATAAAAACTTGACATAAGTTTTTGAGCAAGTATCATTATTATATAAAGTTTCGGGCGTTTAGCTCACTTGGCGAAGCCAACGTGCTTTTGCACAATATACCAACTGAGCTAACAAAAAAAGATTGAAAACTAAATATGATTCGGGCGTTTAGCTCACTTGGCGAAGCCAACGTGCTTTTGCACAATATACCAACTGAGCTAACAAAAAAGATTGAAAACTAAATATAATTCGGGCGTTTAGCTCAGTTGGTAGAGCGCTTCCCTTACAAGGAAGATGTCGGGAGTTCGAGCCTCTCAACGCCCACCATTAAAACCACTCTAAAAACGAGTGGTTTTTTTATTGCGTTTCGAGGCTACAGCCTCTTCTGGCTTTTCTAAATTCTACGTCACAAAAGTGACTTGAATTTTACGAAAATCTGCGCACACTTCACTTGTACGGCTCATTCTTCGCCTACAATTTAAGCGTCAACGCCCACCATAAAAAGACTTCTTTAAAAGAAGTCTTTTTTTATTGTCAAAATGCGGCTTTTGCGCTCTGCACCTGTTCAAACAAGGCAGACACCAAAAGCAAACAATCGTCAAAATGCAATAATAATGAGTGTTTTAGAAGTTCGAACATAATTTTATTGTTTTTTGTCGTCAAAATTGTTGTCACATAAGGATTTTGAGGAGAAAACCGTATTATTTTGTCTTTTTTGAATATTTTTCATAATTAAGTCAAATTACAAGAAAAATTTTTATTTTTTAATATTTAAAAATTTAAAATTACAAAAAAATTAAATTATTATTTTTTTGTGTAACATGTTTATATGGATGATAAATTATCAAAACTTATACCTATTGATAAAATATATGACGATTTGGCTCAACCTGCAGTTCATGAAATAGGAGAGATGTTACACAATACAACCAAAGTTGCAAGATTTTTATGGGCTCCAATTGATTACCTAGCTAAGCAACAAGACCGCTTTCAAAATTATTTAAAAAGAATTAGCGAGAAGGTAGAAGAAGATAATTTAATTGAAACATCGCCAAGAATAGTAGGAGAAGTTTTTGAAGCGCTTAAATATTCAGAACAACAAAGTATATTAACAGAATTATTTCTTAATTTACTTGCAAGGTCTATTGATAAAAAAACACAGGATAAATGCCATCCTGCATTTCCCAATATAATAAAACAATTATCACCTGATGAAGCCGTTATTTTATTTTATTTAAAGCAAAAAATTTTTGAATTAAAACAACATAGTAAATTGGATACAGAAAAAATGTTATTCATTAGTAATGATATTATTTATAATAATTTTCCTACAGATACATTAATGAATCCTGCAAATTTCTTTATATATATGAATCATTTGCATAGTTTAAATCTTGCAGGAATATGGCAAAAAGGCAATCAAATTCCAACTGGTTCAAATGGAAAACAAGACGGTGTGGACATTTATAACGAAATAAAGTTAACTGAATTTGGAAAATTGTTTGCAGAGGCGGTCATTCCTAATGATATTACAAGCTTTTGTGATGTTTTAACTAAATAATACATTTATGCAACTTTTCTCAAATTTATACAATCAATCATTCTACCAAGTTCAAACAGTTCAAAAGTGCGAACTTTTTCAATAAATTTATTGATTATAAGTTCTAACTTTGTAACTTCTGCACCACCATTAAAACCACTCTAAAAACGAGTGGTTTTTTTATTATCTTGGACTATAGTAGACTCTCTTACTGCCAGGCCTCAAAGGCTGGTGTCACAAGCTTCGCATATCTGAGCTTTTTTTCGTTTTCACTGTAGACATGTCACGCCACAATTCAAACTTCAAAAGATTCAAAGCTACACATCTTCTAAATTACTTGAAAAATCGGAGCATAAATTGGCTTCCCAAGCATTACAAAGCAAAATCCTACCATTTTTCATAATGTATTTTAGCTTTATCAAACCTGTTTGGCATAGCTTTTTGTTCATCAGGATAACCCAAAGCCACAACGCAAAACGGTTCAATATAATCAGGCATATTAAAAAGCTTTCTAAAATCTTTCTGCCTGCTTTTATCAGGATAAATTCCAAGCCAACAAGAACCCAGTCCCATAGAGCACGCTGCAAGCAACATATTCTCAACGCATGCTGCGCAATCTTGTATATAAGAACCGTCAGTGTATTGAACTTTAGTATCCCCACACACAATTATGCAACATGGTGCACTTGATAGCATAGAAGAATACGGGTGAATTTTTTGTACTTCATCAAGGGTATTTCTTTCTGTGCACACAACAAAAGTCCAAGGCTGTTTGTTCATGCCTGATGGCGCATACATACCCGCACGCAAAATTTCATTTAACTTTTCATCCTCAATCGGTTTATTTTGATATTTTCTGATACTTCTTCTGTCATAAATTACATCCAACATATAACCCTCGCTTTCACACTTGCAAATTTATTATATACTGTTTTTAGTTTTTATGTTAATATTTTAAGGAATATTATCGGAGAGTGAAGTTAAATGCTAAATGGCAAAACAGTTTTAATCACAGGCGGGACGGGAAGTTTTGGTAAAAAGTTTACAAAAATTGCCCTTGAAAAATACCCTGATATAAAGAAAATTATCATTTTTTCAAGAGATGAGTACAAACAATTTGTAATGCAGAACATGCCGGAATTTAAACCGTATCTTGAAAAATTAAGATTTTTTATAGGTGATGTAAGGGATAAAGAAAGGCTATATCGAGCATTTGAAGGTGTAGACATTGTAGTACACGCAGCTGCGCTAAAGCAAGTACCCGCTTGCGAGTATAATCCCTTTGAAGCAGTTAAGACAAACGTCATGGGGGCGCAAAATATAATCGATGCGGCTATTGATAAGGGTGTAAAAAGGGTTGTGGCACTCTCCACAGATAAAGCTTGTGCGCCAATTAACCTATACGGCGCCACAAAGTTGTGCTCAGATAAATTGTTTATAGCGGGAAATTGTTATTGCGGAACAAGGCAAACACGTTTTTCTGTTGTAAGATACGGAAACGTTGCGGGCTCAAGAGGTTCTGTTATACCATTTTTCCAAAAACTGGTTAGAGAAGGTGCAAAAGAACTGCCTATCACAGATATGAATATGACAAGATTTTGGCTAAAGCTTGAGCAAGCGGTAGAAATGGTGCTGGAAGCAATTGAGAATATGCAAGGCGGCGAGCTTTATGTTAAAAAAATCCCTTCTATGCGCATGCCTGATCTGGCTCGTGCGATTGCACCAAACCTTGCAATTAAAGAAATCGGAATACGCCCCGGCGAAAAAGTTCACGAGCAGATGATAACAAAAGAGGATGCAAGAAATACTATTGATATGGGCGAATTTTATATTATTTTGCCCGAGATTAATATTGAACACATTAATTATAAATATGCAAATTCAAAACCCGTTGCGGATGATTTTGAATACCATAGCGGCAATAACGACAGATGGCTGAGCGTTGAGGATATGCGCAAGTTGATTGGAGAATTAAATGTCTGATTTAAAAAGTATGTATAAAAATAACGTCAATATTATGGAATTTTTCAGAAAAAATTCCGATGACAAGAATTCAAATTCCATAGATGCCATACTAACGTCATACGACTTGCAGTCCGGTTCATACACAGACAGTTACGAAGCGGATAAAATTACTGATAATTTTCATATAAACGGACAGAGAGTTTCAATAAGCACACAAAAAATAAAAGAAAAATTGGGCGAATTCATTGCAGGTTTAATTGATAACTATGACTACACGAGTGTTTTAGAGGCGGGTGTCGGTGAAGCCACCACAATGGTGCCTGTGGTAACAAAACTCAAAAATCAAAATGCAAAGCTGTTTGGTTTTGACATTTCTGCTTCCAGAATAAAATATGCAAAACAATTTTGCAAAAAATACTATAAAGGACAAATTAATTTTTTTGTTGCAAACCTGTTAAACACACCCTTTGCGGACAATAAATTTGATATTGTGTATACAATTCACGCTATAGAGCCAAATACAAATAATTGCGAACAAATAGTTAAAGAGCTCTACAGGATAACAAACAAATATTTAATTTTATACGAACCAAGCTACGAACTGGGCAACAAGGAAACGAAAAACAACATCGAAAAAAATAAATATATCAGAAATTTAAAAAATATAGTTGAAAATCTCAATTATAAAATTGTCAAATATGAACTGGCCCCTCTTGGCACCTATTCAAACCAACCGGCAATTATGATAATAGAAAAACAACAGCAGCGCGATACATACATACATACATACATACATACATACATACATACATACATACATACATACATACATACATACATACATACATACG
>DVJQ01000037.1 GCA_018716625.1 Candidatus Galligastranaerophilus intestinavium
TTCTTTTTCAAATCTTACCTGTGCTATGAAATTTTGCCTGTTGTCCTCAATTATGTAAAAAGGCAAAGGATTTAATAATCTGTCTTTAAACCATATGACATGATTTTCCCATTTTATATATTCTTTATTTATTGAATTTTTTCTTACATCTTTATCGTTGGATAACTCAAATACATCTTTTACATCGCAAGGAAGCGCCAATCTTATATTAAACATCAGGCAGCCTCAATTCTAAAGAAAAGAGGCTTGATTTTACGAGTTAGGTTCTTCTCTCTCTCTCTCTCTCTCTCTCTCTTGGGGTTTGATAGATTCAATTTTAAGGATATAAGTTTTATCTTTGAATTTAAAAAATGCAGGATATTTTTCATTATCAACAATTCTGAACAGGTTAAATTGTTCTTTAATTGTTTTATTTATATCAAGTTCACTGTCTTTGGGTGTGCGTTTTTTGTAAAATGTTTCTTCTCCTTGCTGAGGGATGCCTTTTATTGTATCTCTTTTTAAAACGTATTCAAGACACATTTGAACAATTTTTTTTCCCAGTTTTTTTTGCCATTCATCCAATAATTCAGAGCCATCAAGTAAAAGTTTGTCTTGAATATAAATTTTGCCTGCGTCTGTTTTTTCATTTGCTTCAAAAAGTGTTAGTGGAATTGTGTTTTCCCCTTCAAGTATTTGCCAGCTTGCAGGCGACCAGCCCTTTCCTTTAGGAAGATTGCTTGCATGTACTACAATATTGTTTTTACTTAATGAGAGCAGATTATTTGATATTATTTCAAAGCAACTTAAAAAGAAGGCTACGTCAGAATTTTCAATTTCATTTTTGGAGTGTATTAGTTTAACAAGGTGCCCAAGCTTTTCTAGTTTTTGTTTTAAATCAGTATTGTATTTATTCATCCAACTTGTACTGTCTGTTAATATTAGTATTTTTAAACTCTTATGCATTTTGTATCTCCAATAAAATCATCCAGATTTTCTTTAGAATTTTTGACTGTCTCAAGTGTAATAAGAGCATCCTTTGGTAATAACCGCTTTATTCTATCTAAATCTAATTGCCCATCACCCAAATGTAAATGTGAATCAAAGGGGGAGGTTATATCTTTATTATCTGTTAAATGGAACATTTGAGGGTTTAAGGATAAAAATTCTTCACAGTAAGAATAGATGTCTTTGTTCTGAGAATTAGCTGAACATATAGCATGTCCAAAATCAAGGCAAAAGCCGCAGTTTGCAATTTCTTTAACTATTTTTATTTCTTCAATATTGTATCCTCTGCAATATTTGCCGTCCATTTTATTGGGCAGTGCTATCATCGGCTTATTTTCGATTAGGGCTCGGGTTTCTTGAAAATTTTTTAGCTGTTCTGCTGTTTCATAGATGTTTCCATCTATTCCGCCATGAAATATTATATATTTTGCATTGAGTTTATCAGCAAATATTTTAACTTCTTTGTAGATCTTTTTGTTAAATTTCGCCTTTTCTTTTTGCGCAAGATTGAAACCATGTATAAAATGTGGACAGTGTACAACAAAAGGTATATTTAATTTTTGCCATTCCTCGAGCGTATTTAGGGTGTTGGGTACTATATACAGTTCAATGTAATCGAAAACATTTTTACTATATAGGTATGTTGCTTCTCGGTAGTACGAGTTTGTATTTATTGACCACAATTTAAGACCAAGTTGATACATTGATTTTATTTTCCTAGCATTTATTTTTGTTGATAATGGTGGCGATTATTTTTCCATTAAGAACCAGTTGATATCATCTACTTTGAAATTACTATCCCTGTTGTAGAAAAAACCATAATCAATTAATTTTAAATCTGGATATTTATCAAGTATTTCACCAGCAAAATCTCTTTTAAAAAGTCTATCTTTATTGCCACGATAGTCTATCATTATTGGCGTTTGATTGTAATATTCGGCAATAAGGATGTATTTATTTGATGCATTATATAATTTTTCATATACATTCTGCAATTCATCAGGATTAATATGTATCAATACACCCTTGACAAATGCAAGATCATGTTTTTTTGTGGATAAATAGTCCAAAATCGATTGATTAAAAATATTTTCAGGTTTTATAAATTTTTTCAAATAGTTTTCACAAGCACAATGGTTTATTTCTATTGCTGATATTTCCACATTTGGGAGTAACGTTTGAATTGCTTTTAGATTTGCACCGATATTTGAGCCAAATTCTATGCACGATTTTATGCCATTGGTTTTGCTTATGATTTGCGACCATTCATATATATATGCAGGTAGGAGATCCTTGTAAGTATTTCTTTCTATATATTTATCTCCAAAATCTGTAGCCCAAAATTTTTCTTGTTCGGTTTTGTAACTATTTTCCATTTTTCCTCCTAGGCAAAGTTTTTAATCCTTTTAACAATTTCATCCAAGTCTTTATTGGTTAAGTCGGGATAAAGCGGTAGCGAAATACATTTCTTGTAATATATTTCAGCGTTTGGAAAATCGCCCCAATTGTACCCTTGCTCCCTGTAGTAGGGTTGAGTGTGAACAGGTATGTAATGTACCTGTAAATTCAGCCCCTCTTTCTTGGCTTTTTGATAAAATTCTGCTCTATTTCTAACCATTACGGGATAGAGATGAAAACAAGCATTTGAGTATTCCATTTCTTCCAGATGTGCCAAACCAAGGTTTTTATTGTAATACTCGACAATTTCACGCCGCCTTTTTTTAAATTTTTCAAGCTTTTTAAGTTGTGAAATTCCAAGAGCAGCTTGAATATCTGTCATTCGATAGTTGTAACCAAGCTCGCGCATCTCATATTCCCAAGTATTTTGCATTTCGCCGTCTTTATGCATGCCATGTGAGCGGTAGGCTAAAAGTTTTTGGTATAATTCAAAATTATTTGTAACAACCGCACCGCCTTCGCCTGTTGTAATTGTTTTGACGGGGTGAAAGGAAAAAACAGCCATATCTGAAAACTCGCAGCAACCGACTTTTTTGCCTTTATACTCAGATCCAATCGCGTGAGCTGCATCTTCAACAACTTTTAAATTGTGTTTTTTTGCAATTTCATAAATTTTTTCCATATCGCAAGACTGCCCTGCAAAATGAACAGGAATAATAGCCTTTGTTTTAGGAGTTATCTTTTTTTCTATTTCATTCGGGTCGATATTTGCAGTTTTTTCTTCAATGTCTGCAAATTTAACCGCGGCTCCACAGTATCTGGCGCAATTTGCACTTGCAAGAAAAGTCATTGGGCTTGTTATTACCTCGTCGCCTTCTTTTATGCCAAGTGCCAACATTGCGACGTGCAAGCCCGATGTTGCACTGTTAACCGCAACACAGTACTTTGCACCGGTATAGTTGCAGATTGCCCGCTCAAACTCTTTAACCTTAGGACCGCAGGTTAAAAATGGTGATTTTAATACCCCGATTACGGCTAAAATATCACTTAAATCTATGTGCTGCTTTCCGTAGTTATATGTTTTCATTTGTTTTCCCGATTGTAATACTGATTATTCTTCCGCCTTAGAAAATAATATGGCGTTTTCTTTTGTTAATATTGGTATATCCTGAATAACAGGGTATAGTTTGTAGCAATTTTGGCAATAATATCCTCCATCAACTTCATGCAGCCCGCTTTTGCAAATCGGGCAATCGTATGTATGTATGTATGTATGTATGTATGTATGTATGTATGTATGTATGTATGTATGTATGTATGTATGTATGTATGTATCGCGCTGCTGTTGTTTTTCTATTAT
>DVJQ01000038.1 GCA_018716625.1 Candidatus Galligastranaerophilus intestinavium
AGAAAATGGCTTACAAACTACATTCGAAGTGATGAATACTACAATTTATATGGAGATTAAATTATGAAAAAAACTTTTATTAGAACAAAAAATGTTAAACAATTTGTATCTTTGATGGATGAATTACAAAAAGTGCCACCTAATATTCCTAAGATGGCATTAGTTTATGGAGAACATGGGCTAGGAAAATCGCAGACAATTCAATGGTGGGCTGATAAAAATGATTCAGTGTATGTAAGAGCCACACAAGGAATGACAAGCAGATGGCTTTTATCTGAAATCGCAGAGGAACTTGGAGAAGAGGCATACTGGCACCTTCATGATAATTTTGAAATAATAGAAAATATTTTAAGAGAACATTCAAAGGTAATTATTGTTGATGAGGTTGATTATTTAATCGATAAAAGCATTATTGAAGCCTTAAGAGATTTACACGATAAAACGGGTTGTCCTGTGGTTCTAGTTGGTATGGGAGCAGCAGATAAGAAACTTGCAAGGTATCCTCATTTAATGGATCGGATTTACAAAAAGCTGAAATTTGAAAAATTTAATTCAGATGATATTAAAGAAATTCTCACAGAATTAACAGATTTGAAGTTTAAGGATGATGCTATTGAATACCTTGCGACTCGTACAAACCAATTCAGACAATTAGTTAAACTTATCAATAAAATTGAAGAATTAATGAAAACAAATCAAATTGAAGAATTAGATGAATACACAATGAAAGGATTATTAAATGCAAGACCAGATATCAATGCGAATATTAAAGCTATGCAAACGATTGGATAAATTCACTTTTGATGATATTTTAATGATTGCAAGCAATATTGATGAATCGGTTTTAAAATTACAGCTTATTAAATTTGTTCAGGACAAAAGGCTTGTCCAGAGAGGCGATTTATATTTTTATAAGAAAAGAACACCTCAAAAAAATAATTCAATATTATCATATTATCCTGCCAAAACTATAGATATAATTATTCGAGGTTTTTGTTGCTCCATTCCTGGTTACAAACTTTCTTATATTCTCGGAGTTGGAGAAGATCAAGTAAATAAAATCTATAATATATTTAGAAATTTAATTTATACTAGACAGCTAGAGGTTTTATTTACTTATTATAATAATAGTCCACAACAATGTCGAAACAGAATTTTTTTTAATTTAGAAACTTATTTTTATGTATTTAAAAATCAAATATTTGTTGCCGAACAACCTATAAATTTAACTAACGAAAAAAAGTTTACTAAGTTTGAAGAACAAGAATTTAAGAGAGTATATAGCTATTTAACAAGATTTGTTAATCATAATAGTTGTAAATCTGATTTATTTCAAAAATTAGCCGAAGGAATTTGGCGAAGGAATAAAAATACAGAAGAACTATACGATGATTTAAAAGTTAATTTACTTAACATTTCTTAATATAAACAGGACAATTTTTTAATTATTTTTCTTGTAAATAAAGGGGTTTTAAAATTAAGAGAAATTTAAAAATAAAGTTGAATATAACATTTTAAAATCGTTTTAACCCTTTTTTTAAATCTGTCCTATTCAGGACAGAGCTTAATTTTTAGGTATTTTCAATATAAAAGATTTAAATATAATAATAATTGAGAGGAAATTGCGGTAGTTAAACAGAACAACAGTAAGCCATTTGGGCTAGCTTTGTTGTGCTGTAAAAATTGCCCGATTGTCTTATTCAAAAATCTGACAACAATACTAGCTTGGTTGATGTAGCCCTGTTATATCAATCAAGAGAGGAATAGAAATTTATGAACAATTGTGCTTTTTGCCAAAAGAAAGTTTTATTAAAATTTATTATGAGTGTTTATAATCTTAGAGCTATAGATATAGCAAGAGAAATAAACATTTCAGATAGCCTTGTGCGAAAACATATTTCGGGCGATAGAGAATGCCCCCCTGTTGATGCATATATTGTTGAAAAAGTTTTTGGTTTTAAATTAAGAGGCTGTAATATAGATGGATAATAATCAATTCGATAAAAATAATCCACCTGTATGGTTGTCAATTACTGAAGCCTCACGTCTTCTTAACTTAAAAGAGAAGACAGTAAAAGATTATTGTAGAAATGGAAAAGTTAACTATAAGGTAGAGCTTAATAACAGAACATATAATTATTTTATCCGCTTTGATTCTTTGCCTAATTATGCAAAATATAAAATAATTCCAGAGTCACAGGAAAGTAAAAAGAAGTATTCTGAAGCTCCTGATTGGGCTAAAATTCAGGCTGAAAAATATATAAATGTAATTCATCAATCTGAAAACTTAAAGGGAGAAGAATTAAAAGATTTTATTGAAAAATGGAATATTGAATATCCCCAATTTAGAACCTCTTATCCCTCAATAATGAGGATGCGAAAAAGATATTACGAAGATGGGGTTCTTGGATTACTTTCAAGATATGGAAACAATGCATCAAGAACTACTGTTAATAACAAATACTTTGAATATTTTAAAGATTTGTATTTGGTTGAAGGTGGTCCATCACTTAGAAGCTGTTGGGATATAACTTTAGGCTATGCTATGCAAGAATTTGGTATTAGCAAATATGAGTTTCCAAGTTGTACATCTTTTAAAAGAAGATTAAGGCGTGAGGTACCAAAACAAAGTATCTATTTGGCAAGATACGGACAGTCAGCTTGGAATCGAAAATATGGAAATTACATAGAAAGAGATTACTCTACAGTTAATTGCGGAGAAGTATGGGTATCAGACCATGCGCAAATCGACGTAGCTTGCTTAAGTCCGGATGGAAGTATAGTATTTCCTTGGGTGACAGCTTGGAGGGATTATAAATCAGGCAAATGGCTTGGTTGGATACTCCAGTGCGGACATCCAAATTCAGACCATATATTTCAATCATTTTATTATGCTGCTCAAAGATACGGTTTGCCCAAAGATGTAATAATTGATAACGGTAAAGATTATCGTTCGAAAGATTTTGCCGGAGGACGTCAATTTAAAATTGAAGCTGACCAATTTAAAACAACCTGTATGCTTTCTGAATTAAATGTTAGAGCTAATTTTGCATTGCCATACAACGCTCAAACAAAACCCATCGAAAGAGATTTTTTGAAAGTTAAAGAATTGTTTTCAAAACATTGTATTGGTTACAGAGGTGGAAATGTTGTTGAACGTCCTGAGAAATTGGCAAAAGAAATTAAAAATGGAAAGGTTATTCCTTTTGAGCAATTTAAAGAAGTATTTGATGATTTCATTATTTGTGTATTAAACAAAAGACCCTCTAAGGGTAAAAACCACGAGGGAATGTCTCCTGATCAACTTTTCAATCTTGAATGTGCAGAAAGAAAGGAAATTGGCAAAGATGCTCTTAAATTATTCTGTACACGAACAACTAAAAATTATTCAATCAGAAGAAACGGTATAAAAGATAGTGAACTCGGAATAACTTATTGGTCAGATTGGATGCTTTCTAACACCGGATTAAAAGTTTACCTTCGTAGAGATATTCAAAATTATAAAGAGGCTTGGGTATTTAATGCAGAAAATAATGAATTTATAGGGAAAACGACAGCAGTAAGAGCAGTAGCGGCACTTCACGCTGATGAAATTTCAAAAGAAGAATTCAAAGAAGCTATGTCAATCAAAAAACGTAGTTTAAAAATTGCTAAATCATATATTAAACAGACTCGTGAAATAAGCATAGAGGAAAAATGTGATAACTACAAAACAGCATATGCGAGTGTTGAAAGAGAATACAAACCAAAAGTATCTCGAATTGCAAATACAAAGATGGATAAAGTAATTCGTAAAAGCAAAGATATGGAAGAATTTGGAAAACAAGATTTATCAATATTTTTAGATAAATCTGAACCTGAAGAAAAACCATTATATCTATACGAAACAGATAAAATTCTTGAACAAGAATTAAAAAAAGGAGTTGCAAATGGATATTAGAGCAGAATTAAAAAATTTAATGGAAACGAAAAATTATACCACTGCCTTTGTGGCTCAAGCAACTGGTATTTCAAAATCAACAATAAGTTTGTGGATAAATGATAATTATAATGGTGCTAATACCAAAATTGCAGATAAAATAAATAATTTTGTTCAAAGAGAAAAAGAGCGTACTGGTAACAATGATTTGTCTTTTGTTGATATTTCAACTGTTAAATATATTTCTGAAATTGGAAGATTGTGCCACACGCAAGGCAAAATCGGAGTTTGTGTTGGAAAGGCAGGACTTGGGAAAACCGTTGCTGTAAAAAAATACACAAAAGAATTTATGGATTCAATCTTAATTGAAAGCGATTCTGGTTATACTGCAAAATCTTTACTAAAAGAAATCCATAGACGTTTGGGACTATCAGGCAAAGGCTCAGTGTATGACTTAATGGATGAAGTTATTAGAAAATTAAATCAATCCGGCAGGCTTTTAATTATTGATGAAGCTGAAAATTTACCATATAGAGCATTAGAAATTACACGAAGAATTCACGATAAAACAGGTATTGGAATTTTATTGGTTGGCAGAGGGATTTTATTAGAAAACCTTAAAGGCTATAACAATCAATATGACCAACTTTATTCAAGAGTTAAATTCACAAAGGTTATTGATAAAATTTTAATTCAAGATGTAATTAAAATTTTAGAATCGATTGGACAAGATTCAAAACTCGCAGAAATTTATCTTCAATATTCTGAAGGGAATACAAGAAGATTAGAACATTTAATTTCTCACAGCATCAGCATTGCCAAATTTAATGGCAAAGCTGAGGTCGATGATGTTGTGATTAAACAAACTTCCAAATTATTGATGGCTTAAGGAGGTATAAAAATGCACAATGGTAAGATATTCCGACCCGACACATTGTTACATATTTTTATTATAGCCTTAGCCATTTTTATTTTGGGAGTGCAGCTCGGAATTAAACATGGACGTGAGTTACAACTTGAAGATTTGAAGGTAAGGTATGGTTACGACTTTTCAGATTAAAAAAATACATACACTAAAAAATTTAATTGGTATGGATGATGATTTGTATCGAGAAATACTTAAGTCCTTTGATGTGCAAACATCAAAAAATCTAACTTTTACAGAAGCAAGTATTGTTATAGAAAATCTTGAAGAAAGAGCAATTGCATTAAATAAATGGGTTAAACAACCTAAAAAATACGCAGGATTAAATCGTACAAATAACATGGCTTCAGATGCTCAACTTAGAATGATTGAAGGGCTATGGAGAGATATTTGTTATTTCAATAATGATAAATTTGCGAAAAAATCCTTAAGAAAATTTTTAAAATCAAAGTTTAGAGTTGATGACGTAATGTTTTTAACTAGGTCTAAAGCCTGCAAAGTTATTCAAGCAATTACAGTAATTAAGAAAAAATTAAAAGAAAAAAGTGCGGCCACACTTAATTAGTAGAAAAAAGTAAAGGAGAAAAATTATGTTAACAATGGAAAAAACAAATGCAGAAATGTCAACAACGAGAGACAATCAGTTCTTTGGTGATATTGCACAAGAAGAAAATAGTAAAAAAGAATGTGCAATGATGGGCTTAATTAAAAATCAAATTATTGTTCTTAATGAAGAACTTGATGTTGCGTACAACAGACTTGGACAAGTTGCAACAGATGAAGAGAATTGGAGTGGCAAGTATGAAAGAAAAATGGCTTGCAAAATACTTCAAGGGCAAATTGCAATTCTTACAAAGTTGGAAAAGGATATGGAAAACATGTTGACACCAACTAGTATACCATCTTGTTAATAATAAACAGGTCGAAACGGTCGGCTAACGGTGCAAGCTGACCGTCTTAGAGTAAGGCTCTAACTGATGAGACCACTATAAATAATAAGAGGAGATAATGGAATATAAACCTTGGATGGATTATATAAGACCAGAAGATATGCCAAATGATGATTTAAAGACAATTGCTGAATCAGCTGGCATACAATCAGCTTTGGCTTTAATTTTTCTAACTCCAGGATTAACAGTTACAATTCCAAGAAATGCTTTTACAGAGGTCAAAAAGAGATACATAATAAGTCAGTATGATGGTAGAAAATATACAATAAATCGTCTTGCATTAGAGTGCGGTTTTTCTCAAAGATACATTTATAAAATTATTGAAAATCATCTTCAAAATAAATCAACAACCCCCAAAGAATAATATTTGATACATCACTTCTTACTCTAATGCATTTTTCATCTGCATTAGAGTTTTTTTATTTCTCAACTGGGGTAATTAAATCCATTTCGATATTATATCTTTTTCCGTTCTTATCAACGCAGGTTGCATACTCAATATCGACATCAGCAAATGAATTTGTCCAAGTGTAGATAAGTAGTCCTATTTCATTAGTTTTATTGTTACAAATTTTAGTTCCGAACAACATATTATTTTTGTTTTTTAATTCCATAATTTATACCCTTAATTATAAATACTCTGCTACTAAATAAACTGTTTCAAAATCGTGGTCAACAACTTGTATCTCTTCATCAACATTACCCTCCATATCTGTGATTTTTACTTCAAAATTTTCATCTACATTTTTTAATTTTTCAATTAATTCTTTTACTTTTATTTATTTCCCTTTCGTTTTGTGCATTGTCATTAATCGAATAGTGTTCAGAATATTTCAAGTAACTATGTGTATTCTGTATCATTCAGGCACATTGTTATAATGTATTAGAATTAAACAAGAAATAAGCCAATTCGGCTGTAATTTTCTTTTCACATATAAAAGAGTTTGATTTTTAGGCAAAAAATAATATTGATTGGTTTTATATTGGTGGATTACAATAATAAAGAATAATATGCGTATAAATAACATACAAAATACAAGAAATATTAATGTAGTATCTTTTAATGGAGTGTTTACAACAAATATTAAAGATATTGACAAGAAGCATGGTTCTGTTGTTGTTACAGACTATGTAGATAGTTTTCAAAAAAGTGTAGATGATATAACCGATACTTACGAAAAAGAAAGAAAAAAAGCTGAAAACAAATTTTTTGGCAAAAAAAGAGCGTTAAGAAAATTAGACGATGAATATAGGGGTAGAATGGATGCTTGGAGGCAAGATCAAGCTATTTTTCAAAAAGCGAAAGAAGCGCATTTGAAAGACATCGAACAACTTTTAGAAACCGCAAAAAGACATAACGCTACGCTTGATGAATTAATAAAATTAAAATCTGATTTTGAAGCAACCCAAAAAACAATTGATTTAGCAAAGAAGCAACAAGCCGCAAATAAAAATAGTGGTTTTAGTAGATTAGCAGGTTATGAGCCAGAAAAAGCAACTTTGCAAAATATTTTAATAAATAAAATTTTTGAAGAGCAATCAGGTGTGCCAACAAAACTTCCAAATGCAATTTTATTTTTTGGACCAACGGGAACCGGAAAAACTACATTTGCAATTGCGCTGGCCCAAGAAATAAACAATGGTGAAAAACCGGTTATGATTGATATGTCCGAAGGACCGGATGACATAATGGATGAAATAGAAGTTGAAACAAGAAGGTCAAGAAAAAAATATAAGCAAACAGGCGAAAGAACAATAATTCTTTTGGATGAAGTAGAAGCAATTGCACATCAAAATTCTGAGGTATTAGACGAATTAAAAGCAAAATTAAGCAAAGCATTTGATGATGATAAATGTATATATATAATGACGTCAAATAATCCTACCGAAATATCGCCGGATATTTTAACTCCTGACAGAACAAAATATGTTGTTAGCATAGATCCTCCTGATTTTGAAAATGCTCTTGCAGTTGTAAAATTTTATTTTTCTGGACTTAATCAACAAGGTTTAGATTATGATAGAATTGCTCGTGCGATAGCTAACTGTTCAAATGGTAAATTTAGTAATTCTGGCATAGAAGAATTGTATAAACAATGTTGTACTAGTAAAATATGTACAACCGATGGTATAATAAATTTAATAAATAAAACATCACCCAATATTACTCAAAGTGAATTATATTCATACGAAAATGATAAAAAAGTATTTTTAGGAAGATAATGCAAATGAATAATACTGTTAATAATTCAAATATTTACACAAAAACCAACGCTATGCTCGTTGGTGCTACTGGCGTTGCTGGTGCTTTGGGTGGCATTGCAAAAAGTCATTTTTTAGACAAGCCGGATGTCCAAAAAGGTTTAGAACAGGAATTTCATAAATACACTAGAGCTGTTGCTCAAAATGAAATTGATATAAAAGACACTTTTGAGCGTACAGTAAAAAATCAAGAACTTAAAGATAATTTTAACAAATTATGTGATTACTGGTATAATACTGGCTTAAAAAAAGTAAATAAAAAAAATATAATAATTGGTTCATTGATTGGTATTGCGGTCGGAATAGCAGGAGTAGTTGCAAAAAATTTATTAAAGAAAAATAAAGGCACTACAAATGAAACTGGCACCAATAAAATACAATACTATAACGCACAAAAATAGTAATTATAATAGAATAAACAATACTGCATTCAAAACAACAGCACAAAATATATCTTTTGGAAGCTCAGAAGAGACTCTTTCGAAAATTAATTCAGATATTAACGCAATCTCTAATTCTTATAAATTTAAAACAAAAATGAGCTCATTAAGAAGAAAATCACTCAATGATAGAGTATCTTATGATGATTTTATAGTTGCATCCATGTTTGCTTACAATGAACATGCAGTTAATTTTCCAATAAAGGAAGATTTTTTTGAATATAAAATAAAAGCAAGGTTTATAGAAGCTGTTAAAAAATATTTAAATCTTGAAATACAAAAAGAATTAAATGACTTCTTAAAAGCGAATTATTCTTGGGGATTTTTTACAGATAAAAAATATGGTGGCTCTGAATCTTTTGCAATAGCAATTCCTTGTGTATTACCATATATTAAAGGATATGAAGCCGAAGTTAGTGTATTAAAATTAAAAGATCTTGAAAAAAAAGAGGCGGGTTTAAGAAAAGATATTGATAAACAAGATAAAGTAATAACTGCAAAAGAACAATTAAGCAATGAATATTTAAAGCCAGTACAAGCTGTCCAAAAAGATTCCACGCTTAACTTGCCAAATTCTATTATGCTAGAATGCAAAGATAAAGCTATAGCCAATGAAATTATGCAGTGGACTTTATTAAATACCTCAGCAAGACCTATTGCTATAGGCACTGGTTCGTATGATTCAAACTCTGCAGTAAGAAATAAACTAAAATCTGCACTAGAAAATGCACGCGAAACTTATGAAAATTATCGAACACCAACATTGATATATTGTGAAAATTTTGACAAGTTGTTGCAAAATTCAAATCCTAAATCTGAACTAGCTGCAATAAAAGCATTATTATCTAATACTTACGAAAAATATCATGCTACTATTATTTTTACTACAGCCAATTCGAATACTATAGAAAACGTGTTAAAGCAACCCCACAGAATGAAGCAAATAAAAGTTGAATAAATTACTTTGATTGCTGTTCTTTTTTTGCTTCTTTATTTTTTTGATATATTTTTGCAAAGGTAACTACCCCCATTGTAGCCAAAGCACTAACAGTTGCAGACATTAAAGATATTCCAATAGTTTTTGGTATGAAATTTTTTGTTGCTTTTGTAATATTCATTTTTGTTAAATGCATACCAGCTACAGCTAACCCTATTATAGCTGCAGCAATTGAACCACTTTCCATATCATTTTCTGAAAATTTTAAATCTACTTCTTTAGCTTTAAAGGTTAGATGTTTATGATTTTGATTTTGATAATTTTTTATATTAGTAATATTATTTATTTTCATAATTGTTTACCTCCTATAAAAAGTTTCTTTATCTAATTTAAATCTTTTTAAGTCTTCCTGCAATATTTCTGGTTTTGTTTGTTGAATTGCATCAAGTAAACTTTGTGTGTTTATTCTACCGTTATTTTGCATTTTTGTTAATTCGACAATATTTTTAATTTGACCATTGCTATACCTTGCTTGCTGGACTTGACATTGTTTTTCAAAAGCATCTATTACTTTATTAAAATCAACCTCTTTGCTTGCTGCATAATATTTAAAAACTTCTAAAGCATTTTCTTTGTCAGGTGGATCTAATGACATCAATAATGGCATTTTTTCTGCATCTGTAAAAATTTTATCTAGTTTCATTGGATAGTTAGTTGTCATAAAAAGCATGGCATGATATTTACTTGCTGATTCTTCAATCAATTTGGCAATTTTTGCATTTGTTTCTTGCTCTGTTGCATTTTTAGGTTCATTCATAAATGCAGTACACTCATCAATTAATATAATTGAATTTCGTTTATTTGTTTCCCAATGTTCTTTTGCTTTGTTTAATTCTTTTTCTAGTCTTTTTAGTGCTTTTTCTTTATTGCTTGTAGTTTCAATTTTTCTAAAACGGCATCCAAATTCTTCTGCCAATGCACTTGCAAATGTGGTTTTTCCATTTCCCCTTGGACCGTAGAAAAGAACCGAATTTAATAAGTCTTCACTATCACAATTATCCACAGATGATAGCGAATTCAAATATGCCTTTAAGAAATTTTTTTCTTCGTTATACCCTGCAATTTTTGAATATCCCAGAGCATTGACTCTACTTAGATTTTCTTTAATTTTTGCACTATGCTCTGCTGCTTGTTGGATATTTTCTGCATTTTGTAAACCCAAATCTTCGCTTTTTTGTTCATATTGATTTGTTTTATTGTTTTCTTGTTTTATTTGTTCTTGTTGTTCGGCTTTTTTCTTGCTTTTTGCTGTATTTTCTTTTCTGGTCCAAGCTTTCGCAAATTCCTTTACTTTTTGACTTGTTAAATGCGATACATTATGTAAGAAAGCTCTGTTTTTAAATTGATTTACAAAAGCATCGGAAGAAATTTTACCAAGATTATGATTTCTCATTAATTCGTCTTGATATTCTTCAAAAATTTTAAATACTTCTGGGTAATTATGTATATTCTCAGAAATATCTATAACTGTATCAACTGCTTCTTTTGAAATTAATGCACTTTGCGTTATATCAAACATTTCATACACTGCACTTGTTATAAAAGAATCTAACAAGGCTTGTTTTACCATTTGTTTTTTGGCTTCTTCATTAAATATTTCAACTTCAACACCAAATTGTTTTTTTAATTTATGTTTAAGTACGGTTTCTTTTAATTTAAATCCTGCCATTTGTTCCATAAATAATACAATTGTTTTTGGTACGTCGCGGTACATGATATGGCTAATAATCTGTGCTGACAACTCTTTATGCATTTCTGGAGTAGCTTCCAATATTGCTTTAACTTTATTGGTATCTTGTAAATCGCCTATTGTATTTGCCTTAAAGCCAGTTGTGAACATATCTTTAATTTTACCAACATCAGTTAAATCTGACAGCTCGTTATTATTTGCAAAATATCCAGCAGTCAAACGACCAGTTAAATAGCTACTCAATCTTACTGCCTGGTCTAAGCCATTCATTTTTCCATTTTTAACCTGCTTGACAAAGCCATTACCCATTTTTTTAGTTATAGCAGCACTAAGACCACCATTGATTCCTCTTACGGCACCCTCTGAAACTGGAACCGAAGTACCGCCAGTAACAGCATCTGCTACGATGCCAGTTAGTGCTATCGCGGTTTTTGAACCTTCGCAACCCAAATAAGCTCCTGACATATATTCAGTTGCGGCATATTCGCATGCTACAGGAAATGGAACATTTAATATTTCACTCATTAAAGCAAACATTGCAAGTTGCGTGCCTCTTAATGCCCAAGCGGCTGGAGAAAATTCTTCTGCCTTTCCACCTGCAGCCGAGATACCAGCACAAACTAAAGATGTTGCGGTTGCTATATTTTTACACGCTCTTTCTGATTCGGGGTCGATTGTTGGCTTTGTATTTATCGGGATTTTTGTTGGTGGTGCTTTTTTAACAAAAGTATCACCACTTTCTTCTTGTGCTTTTATTGATGCTGCATATAAATTTGCAGTATTATTCAATGGCCTGCTTTTCCCCATAAAGGCGATAGGGAGTATTTTCACTAATCCCTCCTAAAAATTAATTTTATAATTCCCTGGAAGAACTCGCCCGCTGTAGTTACTCCATCGCCATTAAAATCAAAGAAACTAAATACTTCATCAAATGAAACTGAACCATTGCCATCTAAATCAAATACTTCCATTATTTCATCTAATGTAATTTTTCCATCGTGATTTGTATCAAATAATTCAAGAAATCTTGCTGTCCCTTCTTTGTCTAAATTGCCTTTTTCATCCCTACTTAAACTTTGTATATAGTTTTGCAGTTCACTAGGGGATAGTTTGCCATCCTTATCCATGTCAAATTCTTCCAAAATTCCTGCCAGACCCCTTTTGCTTGCAATACCGTGTCTTTCTCGAAGGTTTTCCATGGTTTTTTCATAATTACCTATGCCACCTGTGGCATTTCTTCCGCCTTCATATGCTAAAATTCTAGTACCGAAATTTGGATAATTTGTTTGTATATATTGCTGTAATCTTTCGCCACTTGCTCTTTCGGTTGCAGCTTCTTTTCCAAATTTTGTTGCAAAATCTGCAAAAACTGGGTTTGTCTCTATTTCTTTTTGTAAATATGATGCAAGATAGGTATCCCCATTGTTGTCTTTTGCAATCATAATTTCATTTCCAAATATGTCTTGTACATCGTCAACTTCTGGCATTGAATTTTCTCTGAATAAACCTTTAATAAAATCAGCTGCTTTTTCAAATGGATTTTTTTCGGGCTCTGGCATTAAATCTGACCTAGTAATAACAGGGTAAGGCCAAGTTTGATATCCAGTAAAGCATGGAACAGCCATAGATTGCATTACACCATTATCTAATATACCAGATACTTCATGTTCAGAGTCAACAATTATACCGTTAATGGTATCAATAAATTTTCCTTCACCTAAATTAATGTCGGCACTACCATCAAAGTTTTTAAATATACCATTTTCCCAGTCAACATAATCGTAATCATCAGCATTAATAGATATTCCAGTACCCTTAAATTCTAGTATTTGATCATCGATATCAATATTTACCAAATCTGAAACAACGCCATCTTCGGTAACTAAATAACCGTCTGAATCACATAATAATTCTGATGCTTGTTCGCCCATTTTAACCATTGCTGCAGAGGTTACAACACCCAATAAAAAAGGCAGACCTTTCATTTTGATGTTACTTAAAGAGCTACCTAGATTATCTTTTATATTTTCTTTTTTATTTGCGGTGAATGAAATTTCTGAATTTTGTTTTTCAAAAGAGTCCTTTGTGTAAGATAATTTTTGAAAATTACCAGTTGAATTAAATTTGTCTTGTCTTTTTACGCCTACAAATGATAAATGTGGCGTTATTGCTTGTATCTGCATGATAGCCCCTTCCCTATTTGTCTTTACTCTATAACAACCTTGTAAATTATATTTTTTTCTATTTTTTGAATAAAAATTATAATTTCTTTACGAATGTTTACAATTAAATATGAGAATATTTCCAAGGACTATATATAGACAGCATTTTGCATTATTGCAATATGGTGTCATAGAAATAATTTATTCTAAATATTAATATATCAAATATGGGTAATGCGAAAGCAAATCAACTTAAAACCACTAGACATATTGCAAGAAAAATTTTGCAATTACGTGTTACTAAGAACTTAACTCAAGAAAAATTTGCAGAAAAAATTAACGTGGACATTCGTACAGTTTCAAGAGCTGAAAGCGGATGCAATAGACCCTCTGCTGAAACATTAGAAATAATTGCCGAAGCTTTTAATGTGCCCATAAGCTATTTTTATGATAAATCTATTTATGAGATCAACAAAAATAAGGCAGAAGTTATTCTTGAAATTAATGCAAAACTTAATGTATCAAACATTAGAAAATTGAGTAAATTAAATAAATTAATTGATATTATATAATATATACAATTATATAATATTAAGTTAATTTTTATTAAGTCAACTAGCAAATTATTTTATTTAGGTGCATTATATAAGAACCTATTTGTATTGAGAGGAAAATCATGAGAGTATCGCCAATCTTTGCGACCAATTGTCGCCCTTTAAAATCTAATAAAAATCTTAATTTTGGCAAATTTGAAAACAATCAAACTAGAGATTTTATTAAAAGAGAATATGTTGATCCTGAAATAAAAAAAGAGAACGAAAGAAATGCAGGATTTAAGGTAAAAAGTTTTGCACAAGAAGTTTTTGATTATCTTGATGCTACTCCATTTGCAACAATAAAAAAAGGCGAAAAGGTTCCTTATGCAATATTAGAAAAAGATATTGCAATGCAACACGAAAATAAAAATTTGTTTCAAAAATTGTATCAAAGATTAACAAGACGCAAAGAAAGAGATACAAGAATTGTTGGGCAAAATATAGTTGAAAAAGAGTCTAATTATTTAAGATGTTTAAGAGATTTTAACGATTTAAGCACATTGTATTTAAATATAGAAAATTGCGAAAGCGGTTACGATTCTTCTAGTGGATCTGCAACACCATCTTCTGATTCATCTAGTAAACCAGATGCATATGATCGAGCATATTTTGATGAATGGCGCTAAATTTTATATAAATGTAAATAATTATATCAATCAAATATTTTTTTAAATAAAACTAGCAAAGTATTTTTTTGAGCAACGTTTTAGCTTTTGAAATATTAAAAAGGCAAATGCGTTAATGCAATCAGTTAGAAATAAAGTTTTAATTTCTAATTCTGCATCATTCCCATTAAAAAACGATACAAAAAATATTAGTTTTAAAGGTTTTGATGTAGGGAAAATTAGCCACCGCCTATCACTTGAAAAAATTTCAAATTGCCACTTAGATGGCATATATGATAACCTCTCTAAAAATGTCGCTTCTGATTTCATCAAAATAAACGGAAGCGATATTTTCTATAAAAAGCAACCGCATTTATGGATACTTTAAAATATCCATTTGTTGAAATGCCTAAACAATTTTTAAATTTTATCGCTAATAAATTTAATGTAAAACAACTGCAAGAATCTAAATTATTAACTGAATTCAATAGTAAAAAACAAGCTGAAATGTACGAAAGAGCAATGAGAGGCTTTTTAAAAAACGGAGATAATTTTTTAATTAATGCAGCTAAAAAAGTAGGAAAAAACCCTGAAGACATTGAAAAATTTATATGTGATAATGCTTGTAACCCCGAATTTAAAGAAATATGCAATGAAGTTACAGGGGAATTTTATAAACTATTTGATTCTAATTTAGCGAAAGATAAGGCTCATTATCACACCCCACATGAAAGAACAATTGCAAGAATTGCCTCTGGTGTAACTGCTGCAATTATGATGGGAACTGATTTTTACAATAAATCTATTCTCAATGGCAAAACCCCAGAAGAAGCAAGACAATCAGAGCAAGCAAAAAGAAAACAAGAACTCCTTGAAGTAGGTCAAGAAGCATTATCTCAATATTTTATGTTGGGTACTTTCTCAAGTTTTGCAAATAATTCATCAATTGGAGCACCTATTTTAAATACTCTTTTAAGTCTTATTTTTAGGATCACTTCAAGAGCATCAACCGGAAGACCGTTAAAACGAATTTATGTTGCTGATAAGCCTAATGACATAAAAAGAAAATTTAGTTTTGATGCTTTTAGGGAGTCTGCAAAAAACAAAACAGAAATTAAAACAAGCGAGATTGAAATTGTAAAACAAGAAAAAAACAAAAAGCATTTGCTTTCAGCTAAAAATATTGCATTAGCTTGTTTTGCTAGTATTGGAATTGGTTTTGGAATAAAGGGTATAAAATCAACCAAATCGTTTGAAAAATTAAAAAATCAAATAATGGATACACAAAGCGCAAAAACATTACTTCAAAAATATAAAAATGCTACAGTTGGGGAAGTCTTGGTTGACGAACAAGAATTAAATAAACTATTCGATGCATTGCATAATTGTGGATTTACAAAACAAGCTGAATATTATGATGATAAGTTTATAAAAATATTTACCGATTCAAAAACACCTAACAATGGTGGTAAAATATCACTTGGTGAATATGAAAAAATGACTCGTATTCCATTTACAAAAATTGAAATGTCTACTAAAGAATTATTACAAATTCCGCTTGCACCATTTAAACTTATTATTGAATTTGCAAGTTATCCATATAAAGCTGTAAATAAAATATTAGAAGCAAGCGGAATAGTTAAGAAAAGCGAAAAACTAGAACTTAAAAATGACTACAATATTTTAAATACTTATATAGATTTTAAAGAACGATTAGATAAAAACAATGGAATTATTGACGATGATTTCATTGAAAAATATAAAACTCATCTTGAAAAGAATAGGCTGTCTGCGCTAAATTGCGAAACAAAATCAAACGTAAGTAATTCGGGAATTGCAAAGACCACTCAATTAATGGGAACATTTGCATCAATTTATTTTACTATGACAGATGACTTCAATGAAACTGCAAAACAAACAGGTGATAAAGAAAAAGCACAAAAAGATGCTCGCTTGAGAGGTGTAAATAAATTAATTAGAATGTCAACGCAATTAATTTGTCTAAAATTAAATGACATATTCAAAATTCCTTATGTAAGAAGTATTCTAGGAGCAGGAATTATAACAACTGCCTGCACGATATTAACTGATTCAATTTCAAGAACACTATCTGGTATGCCATTTAGAAAAATGAGCAAAGAAGAGTTGGAACAATATAACAAAAATAAAAAAGAAGGTATTTTAAAAGGATATTATAACGCGCTTGATAAATTGACAGATTAAAAACTGATTAATTTATTTAAAAAACTTGCCCCGATTTGGACAAAATTTTATATAAAATAATGCGGAAATTTTATCTAAAATTTTCAAATAACTGTCCGTAAATAATCAAACTATCCGTTCTAAATAATCAAACCATGTGTTCGTTTACAGAATGCATAAAAAGATTATTCGGCAAATTATGTAGGTTGGGTGAAACCCAACGAATAAAATAATTTTGTCATTTTATAATAAAATATAAATAATAAAAGTATGCAACATCTGTAAACCATCGCAGATAAGATCCCGAAACAAGTTCGGGATGACAATATTCAAGTGTCATTCTGAATTTGAAATTGTCATTCTGAATTTATTTCAGAATCTTGCTAACTTATGGTAAATACATAAACGTAAATTATGTAGGTTGGGTGAAACCCAACATTTATTTTTTTGTAATTCATTATTTATATTTATTATAAAATGGCAAAATTAATTTACTGCATGACTTGTTAAAATGGATTTGATA
>DVJQ01000039.1 GCA_018716625.1 Candidatus Galligastranaerophilus intestinavium
TTAGATGTTTTGTATTTTTATCTCAGTTTTACAAGAAAGGAACTATATTATTATGATTAGCCCAGTTAGTTTGTTGCAAACTTCTAATGTTACTAATTTTAGCGGAAAATTTTTTGATAAAATACATCCTAAGGCAAGTCAAGGTATTAACGCTCATGGTACTTCGCTGCCATCTTTATCAACAAATTCCTATTTTGGCATAAACGGCGAAAGAAATGCCTTTAAAGATTCTCTTAAAAGAATGACATATTCTGAACTTAATAGTCTTGAAAAAAAATACGAATCAGGTGATGAATTTAGGGATGATGAGAATGCTTCGTTAAAACTTTATGACGTAAGAATTGCTATTGACAACAGAAAACGCATGCAAAAAATGTTTGGCGAACTGGTAGTAAATCCTTTCTACCCTTCTTTAACCGAGCTTTTTGGTGAAGATGCACTTCGTGGCTACAGTTGCGCTGCAAAATTAAGAAGCGAAAAATATGATGACCGTTCTCAGGTGTCTGAAGCTGATAAGGCATTAATTAAGTTTTTTGAAGTAAAGGATGCAATTTCTGATATGTCAAATTCTCAACTTTATGAGTTACTTGATATTGCAACAGTTAAGCAAGAGCAGTATGTTGCCGATGCCAAGGCAGGCATGGATTTAATTAACTATCCTTGTTTTGCTACTTACCAGATAGAAGCAATAAAATCTGAATTAAAAGATAGAAATCTTTTTTCAGGTTTTGACGACTAGTTAGTTTTAATTCATACAAGTGGCGCGCAAATTTAGTTTTTGCGCGCTTTTACTATGCAAAACTCAATTTTTATGCTTTAATTATTATGTAATAAACACTTATGGAGGATTGGTGCAAAATGGAGAGAACATTTATCGCAATTAAGCCGGACGGAGTTAAAAGAGGTTTTATAGGTAAAATCCTCCAAAGATTTGAAGACAAGTCTTATAAAATTGTTGCTCTGAAAATGTTGAATGTAACTTTAGAACAAGCAAAAAAACACTACGCTGAGCATGAAGGCAAACCTTTTTACCCTTCCTTAATAAAATACATAACATCAGGTCCTGTCGTTGCCATGGTGCTCGAAGGTGAAAATGTTATAAACGGCTCTCGTCACATAATGGGTAAAACAAATCCTGATGAGGCTGATGTAGGGACAATAAGGGGCGATTTTGCACAAGTTAAAGAGTACAATATTGTGCATGGCTCTGACTCAATTGAGTCTGCAAAACGCGAAATTGCAATTTATTTCAGCGAAGATGAGTTGTGCGAAAATTATAAAACGATGCTTGAGATAGTCATGGAGCAGTAGTGAAGACGCACAAGGACTATTTTGATTTTAAAATAATTGCAAGATGTGATAACTCAAACGCGCGCGCAGGCGAATTCAGAACGCCACATGGGATGATTAAAACCCCTGTTTTTATGCCAGTCGGGACAAATTCTGCAGTTAAAATGCTTACTGTTGCACAGGTTTTGGAAACAAATGCGCAAATAATTCTGAATAATTCTTATCACATGTATTTGCGCGCAGGTTGTGAATTGATTAAAAAGGCGGGCGGTTTACACCAATGGCAAAACTGGCATAAGCCTATTTTAACAGATTCAGGCGGGTTTCAGATATTTTCGCTAGCCAAGTTGCGCAAAATAACCGAAGAAGGTGTTTATTTTTCTGATCCTAAAAACGGGGCAAAACACTTCATATCCCCTGAAATTTCCATGCAAATTCAAAATGATTTGGGGGCAGATATTATTATGGCATTTGATGAATGTGCACCTTATCCTTGTGATTATGAGCATGCAAAATCTGCAATGGAGCGTACGCACAGATGGCTAAAAAGATGTTTTGATGCCCACAACAATCCCCGAATTGCACTTTTTCCGATTGTTCAAGGAGCATTTTTTGAAGATTTAAGAGCGCAAGCAGCAAGCTTTGTTTCAGGTTTTGATGCTGCAGGGTATGCAATTGGCGGGGTGAGTGTAGGTGAACCTACTGATGTAAAAAATAAAATAGTTGAGTTTTGTGCACCACTGTTACCGGATGATAAGCCGCGGTATTTGATGGGTGTGGGCACACCTGTGGATTTAATTAACGGCGTGCGCTTTGGTGTTGATATGTTTGACTGCGTTTTGGCAACAAGAAACGCGCGACATGGGACATTTTTTACTTATAGCGGTAATAAAATTATTAAAAATAAGGAATTTAGTGAAGATTTTAGACCGCTTGATGAAAATTGTAACTGTTACACTTGTAAAAATCATACAAGAGCATATGTAAGGCATTTATACAGAACGGGTGAAGCGACTGCGGCAACATTGCTCAGCATCCACAATATACATTTTCTTGTAAATTTAATGAAAGATTTAAGAAATTCGATTATAGAAAATTCATTTGACGTGTATTCCAAAAAACTTTTGGAAGGTTTTAATCGTTGTCAAACGGTCTGAGCTCTATGAATTTTTCATTATAGTTTCTTTTTTTGGAAAGACTCCTTAATATTTCTTTATTATTTTTCATTGAAATCCATGACTCAATAAGTCTTGTGTCCTCTACAGGCATGCCGCCTTCAACTTTTTTGCCTTCTTCCACATCAAAAATAGCATTGTATGATGCAATTTGAACAAGTATGTATAAAGTCTCACTTTCGTCATTAAAAGCTATTGTGAGTCGTCTGTATTTGTTCGTATCTACAATGTCGTTGAACTTTCCCAACATTTTGGCGCGTTGGTTTTCTATTCTGTATTCGTTAATTAGAAAATCTCTTAAAGATTCTTCTGCTCTTATTATATCAGCGCGTCCCATATTATAATTATATACCATATTTGAAAAAACGTAAGGCTTAATTTCCTTACTATACTAAATTTTCTTAATATTTTGATTGACTTTATACTTTGTTTGTTGTGAAATATAAGGTACATAATACTAACAATAAGGGGAAAATATGCCAACTATTAATCAACTGGTTAAAAATGAAAGAAAGAAAATTATAGACAAAACTAAGTCACCCGCTCTTACAAACTGTCCGCAAAGACGTGGCGTTTGTACGAGGGTGTATACAACAACACCTAAAAAACCTAACTCTGCAATGAGAAAAGTTGCTCGTGTAAGATTGACTAACGGTTTTGAGGTTACTTCATATATTCCCGGTATTGGACACAATCTTCAAGAACACTCTGTTGTGCTGATCAGAGGCGGTAGGGTAAAAGACCTTCCGGGTGTTAGATACCACATTATTCGCGGTACTCTTGATACTGCGGGAGTTGCAAACAGAACACAAAGCAGATCCAAATACGGTGCAAAAAGAGCAAAGAAATAAGAAAGGTTAACTAAATAAATGTCAAGACGTTCTAAACCGGCTAAAAGAATTCCTTCTCCGGATCCTATATATAACAGTGTAGATATAGCAAAATTTATCAATCGCCTTATGAAAAAAGGCAAAAAGTCAATTGCTCAGAAGATTTTTTACTCTACAATGAGCAAAGTTGAAGAAAAAACTAAAAATGAACCGATGGAAGTATTCAAAAAAGCACTTTCAAATGCGACCCCATTGATCGAAGTAAAAGCAAGACGTATTGGCGGTTCTACATATCAAGTACCGATTGAAGTTAAAGCTGACAGAGGTCAAGCACTTGGTTCTTGCTGGATAATTGAAGCAGCAAGAAAACGTGGCGGCAAATCAATGGTTGAAAAGCTTACTAATGAAATCGTTGATGCTTCTAACGGTATCGGTGCAGCTTGCAAAAAGCGTGAAGATACCCACAAAATGGCCGAAGCAAATAAAGCTTTTGCACATTACAGATATTAATATTCACTGGCAAGCAGCTATACAAGGTTGCTTGCCATTATTTATGCAAATTTATAAAGTTCACTAATTGGTGTATGACTTGTTTGCGAAATAAAACTTTATATTTAAAATTGTCGGGCTGTAGCGCAGCTTGGTAGCGCACCACCTTGGGGTGGTGGGGGTCGCAGGTTCAAATCCTGTCAGTCCGACCATTTATTTACCTCCGTCAATTCGGAGGTTTTTTAATATTGACAGGATTTGAACACAATGCAAAGTCTTGCTTTGCTCACAAGTTCGCAAATGTCCTGTCAGGTGCGACCATTTATTTACCTCCGTTAATTCGGAGGTTTTTTAATATTGACAGGATTTGAACAAAATGCAAAGTCTTGCCCTTATAAATAATATTTTTTATTTAATTATTCATTTACACATATCAGCTTTTATTGTACTATTTTGTTGGTACGTTTAATTGTGGGGAGTGTATGGAAGCTTATCCTATTATTGTCTTACACAAGGGTTCAAGCGATTATTTAAAAATATGTTTGGCTCAAGCTAAGTTTTCTAATCCTAATTCAAGAATTATTTTGCTTGGTGATGAGACTAATGAAACACTTGCTAAACAGGTTGGTGCGGAACACTATCTTATTTGCAATTATTTTTCAAAGGCGCTTGAGTTTGAAAAGATATATAAGCATTATTCAACTAATTCCTATAACTTTGAGCTTTTTTGTTTTCAAAGATGGTTTGTAGTTGACGAATTTATTAATTCAGAGGGTCTTGATAAGTTTTTACATATTGATTCTGACGTTTTGTTGTATGCCGATTTTTCAAAAGAGCTCGAATTTATTGATTTTATTAAAAATTATGATTTAACCCATCCTTATGCAAGCGCACATACTTCGTTTTTTAATAACAAAAGTGCACTTTGCGAGTTTTGTAATTTTATATTTGAAATTTTTAGTGATAATTCTTTTTTTACTCAATTTGAAAACAATCCAAATGATGACAAAATTTATTTTAAGCAGGGCGGTTTTGAATTAGAACTTGATAAACCGTTAAGCGATATGACACTTGTTTACTTTTTTACTAAGCTGAATCGAGTAAGGTGCTTGGATACCAATAAGGCAGATTTTAAAAACTGTTGTATTAACGGTAATTTTTTATCAAATAGTATGCTATGT
>DVJQ01000040.1 GCA_018716625.1 Candidatus Galligastranaerophilus intestinavium
ATTGTGGCTGATCATCCTCTCAAACCAGCTACTGATCGTCGCCTTGGTAGTCCATTACACCACCAACTAGCTAATCAGGCACAGGCTCATCTTTAGGCGCCGGAACTTTCAAGATTAGTATTTCAACTAAGCTCATATGGGGTATTAGCAGAAGTTTCCCTCTGTTGTCCCCCACCTAAAGGCAGATTTCCTATGTTGTACTCACCCGTCCGCCACTTTCCACAAGAGCAAGCTCCTGCTTCTCGTTCGACTTGCATGTATGAGGCACACCGCCAGCGTTTGTCCTGAGCCAGGATCAAACTCTCCGTTGTCAGAAATTTATGTCTGACACTCATTAAGAGTGATTTGACTCAATTTTAAAGTTGTCATATTTTTAGAAATCAACAGGTATTTGTCGTTTGTAAACCTACAATTAGTTAGGTTACTAATTGCATTTGCGTTATTCTATTTTCAATGTTCAGACTTAAATCTTTCGATAAACTTTCCAGTTAAATAATCAAAGCTTTAAACCCGTAAGGGAAAATAAACTTTGAAGAACCATTCCAGTTTATTCAAGCGTTGTTAACGCCGTAGTTATTATGTTATCACCTGAATTTTTAATGTCAAGTGTTTTTTTCAAACTTTTTTTTAACTTCTTTATTCAAGTTAAAACCAGAAGATTTCAGGAACGCTATGCTTGGTTCCGAAGGGTCTTTAGGGTTTCCTGAATCTTTCAATGTGCGTTGCTTTGACTCTAATAAATGTACATCATCAATATTTTTTTGCAAGTCTTTTTTTTAAACTCGTATTTACAAAAGTTAATAATATGGCAAAAGCCTTGTATGACAAGGCTTTTTAATTTAGATTTAAAATCACGTATTTTGTTCCAAATAAACTTTTGCTATTGCATTTCTCTAACGCCATGATTTATGGCATGCAAATTTTCAAAAACTAAATAATCATCGCCTAAATCTTTATCCGGCTTTGATTTTAGTGCAAAATAAGTCGGCCCGCTGCCTGACATGGAAAAACCTAACTCATGCATTTTTTTTAATTGGGGATATTTTTTTATCATGGCAAATTCCAAATCATTTGGCATGTTCGATTCTTCCTCTAAATTATCAAAACACTCGTACGCCTCTTTTGTAGATATTTTAAGATTTTTAGGCTTTACAAGGGTCAGTTCAAAATCACTAAATTCAAGTGGGGTTAAATCATCACCCTTGCCTGTACAGAGCTGTTTTGAGCCTCTCATGCAAAAATTCAAATCAGAACCGAGATTAGCACAGATTTTGTGCATTTGATTTTCACTCAATATATTATTGTTTAATTTATTTAAAGCAAAAAGCACTCCTGCGGCATTTGTGGAGCCTCCTGCAAGTCCTGCACAAACAGGGATGTTTTTTTCTATATATACATTTACATCAAATTTTAAGCCTGACTCATCCATAAAAGCACATGCTGCTTTGTATACTATATTTTTCTCGTCGTAAGGAATTTCAGAGCTTGAACCGTCAAGAGTTATTTTGCCCATGCCTTTTTTTATTTCAACATCCAAATAATCAAAAAGACTTATTGTTTGCATTATGCTCTCAATCGGGTGAAAGCCGTCGGGGCGCCTTTTCCCAACTTTAAGAGTTAAATTTATTTTTGCAGGTGTCTCAACTCGCATTTTCATTTGTTAAATTCCTCAAGCGCGCATGCCAGTTTATTGAAGTCCTCAATTGATAATTTTTCACCCCTTGTATTTATATCCATGCCAATTTTTAAAAGTGCATCCTGAACATTAAGCATGCCTGCAGCCAAAAGAGAATTTTTAATATTTTTTCTCCTTGTATTAAAAGCAGCTTTAATTGTCCTTTTTAAAAGAGGCGAGGGGTTTTGAATTCTTGCTTTATTATTGTTTTTTATTCTCACAAGTGCCGAATCTACCTTTGGAGAAGGATAAAAAGAGCGCTTTGAAACATGCCTTATAATTTCGGTATCACAAAAAAACTGTGACAAAATGGAGAGCATGCCGTATTCTTTGTTTTGGGAATTTTCATTTGCACAAATTCTTTTTGCAACTTCTAACTGAACCATAAGAATAATTTCATCTATATGATGGCGATTTTTATTTTCAAAGTCATCAATTTCGCCCAGCAGGTGAAGCAAAATCGGACTTGTAATGTAGTATGGAATATTTGCAATGATTTTTATTTTTTTGTCTTTAGGATAAATATCATCCAAATTTACTTTTAAAATGTCGTTTTCAATAAGGGTAAAATTTGTCTTGTCTGCAAGGTTATTGTTTAAAATTTTAATTGCGTCTTTGTCAATTTCCACAGCAATAACGTCTTTTGCGACATCAACAAGACGCTCTGTAACAAAACCAAGCCCCGGACCTATCTCAAAAACATAATCGGAACTATTAACGCATGACAAAATATCGTTTATTACTTTTTCATCCACCAAAAAATTTTGCCCAAGGCGTTTTTTAGCTCTGAATTTTTTTGCACGATTAAAATAATCCATAGTTTTATTATACATAAACAACAGACTAGGTGTCATTTATTTTTAGCTCTGGTAAAATAAAGTCATGCTAAATACAAAAATAAATCATAAAATCTTAAAATATAATGATATTCGGGAATATTACCAAAATTCCTGTAAAAATGATTTAAAATACGGGCTTGAATATGAAAGAGTTTCTATTTGTTCTTCTACTTTAAAAAGCGCGGATTATGACAGCATTGAAAAAATAATTAAAAGTTTTGCGCAAATAAAAGGTTGGGGGCTTTTGTATGATGAAAAAACCTTGATCGGCACCTTGGGAGAAGGGTCGTCCATATCACTTGAGCCGGGGTGTCAAATGGAGCTTAGTTTAAAAGCGCAAGAAAATTTATATGACATCAAAAAATATACTCATGAGATAATCTCTCTTTTGGATAGAATTGCAAAGTTCTACAATGTAGAGTTTTTACCTTATGGCATAAGTCCCCTGTCAACTTATCAAAATATTGAAATAGTAAACAAGCAAAGATATAAAATAATGGCGGATTATCTGCCCACATTTGGCAAATTTGCTCCCGTAATGATGAGAGAAACGGCCGGCGTGCAGCTTAACATTGACTACAAAAGCGAGTCTGATGCGATTAATAAAATCAAAATGTTAAACATTGTCATGCCTTTTATGACAGGCTTTTTTGCAAACTCGCCAATAAGAAACAATAAAATAACAAATTACAAAAGTTTCAGAGCGCTTGCATGGAAATACACAGGCAAAAACAGGTGCGGAATTTTCTATGACAACATATCTTGTTTTGAAGATTATATAAATGCAATTTTAAATGTTCCAATGCTTTTTATAGAAAGAAACGGCGAAAAAATAAATATATCAGGCAAAATAACTTTTGGGGAATTTATGGAAAAAGGCTACAGTGGGCATTTTGCAACCATTGAAGATTATATCTTGCACTCCAGTTTGTGTTTTCCTGACATCAGACTCAAAAACTGCATTGAAATCAGAAACCATGACAGTCAAAATATGCAAATAACTCTTGCTATTTGCGCTTTTTACAAGGGGATACTTTGTGCCCAAATAAAAGAGCTTATGGAATATTTTAAAGATATTTCAATAAATGATATTGAAAACATAGGCTTTCTGGCTGCAAAATACGGCATCGGTTTTGAATACAAAAATTACAAAGCTCAAGAGATTGTAAAAAAATTATTTGATATTGCATATAAAAACTTACAAGACAATGAAAAATGTTTTCTTGACCCTGCATTAGAAATGTTAAGCAATAAAGAAAGTCCTGCTGATAAAATTATTAAATTGAAAATTAAAAATGCCTGCGACCTTATAGCGTACTTGCGTAAATAAATGTTAAAAAGTAGCCCAGAACAGGCGTTTTTGCTAGAATTTAATTATGTCTAAAGTTTTAATAATTTCACAGTTAACAAATTCATGCAGAGAAATTTTTGAAGAAATCAAAAAAAATGAGATAGAGTGCATGCTAAGCGAGCAAAATCCTGACAACATTTTGTTGCAGGTTGAACAGTATTGCCCTGACATTGTGCTTATAGATACGGATTTTGAAAATTGCGAAATTATAACAAAGCAAGTCAGAACAAAAACCATGCCGCAAAATGTTCAAGTTCTTCTGCTGCTTGAAAAAGACAAAAATATCGACTTTTTAAATTTTGCCGACGGGTACATTTCAACTCCTGTCTGCAAAAACATACTCATTCATACAATAAATTCTCACATCAAAATTAAAAAATCTCTTGAGCAGTTGGGAGAAAATAACAGAGAGCTTGCAAGGAGCCTTTATCAATTAAATGTTTTATACAACACAAGTTCACAATTCGCAGGAACACTGGATAAAGACAAATTGTACAACATAATGCTTGAGGCACTTGAAAAAACGCTGAGTTTTGATATTTCATGCGCTCTTGTTTTTTCTGCCACAGGTAACAATAAAATATTTATAAACTCTCTTTGCGAACCTACCGAAAGTTTAAAAGAGGCACTTTCCCTCAGGGTTGCGCTTGAATATAAAAATATTTTTGAAAACCAGCCCCTGCCTTATAAAACAAATCTCGAGGGCATTGAAATTATACAAAATGTAAAACCTTCGCACATTCAAAATATTTTTGATTTACGCGCACTTAATTACGATTCGCTTTTTGCGCCAATAAAAGTCGGCGATCATTTCTTTGGGGTAATTGAACTGTTTAGGAACATTCCTTTTACAAAAGAAGATGTTACATGTTTTCAAACAATAGTGCATCAGGTGGCACTGCCGCTTAGAAGCGCAACATTGTATGAAGAAATAAAAAATACAAACGTAAAGCTTGAAAAATTAGAGAGATTAAAATCTGATTTTGTATCAATAGTATCTCATGAGCTAAGAACACCTCTGACACCCATAAACAACTCTCTTGAAATTGTTTTAAGCGGTCAGGCGGGAGAGATTTCAGACGATGCCAAAAATTTTATCAATATGGCAAAAAGAAACGTGTCCAGATTATCAGGTATTATTGAAGATTTACTGGACTTATCAAGAGTCCAAACAGGCAAATTAGACTATAAATATAAAATAACAAGTCTGACGCCATCACTGGAGTTGATACAAAAGACTTTTGAGCAAGTTGCGAGTGAAAAAAACATAAACGTGACATTAAATATACAAGATAATTTACCGGATGTTTATGCAGACTCTCACAGGATTGAGCAAATAATTTCCAACCTTGTAACAAACGCACTGAAATTTACCCCAAAGGGCGGCAAAATTGAAATCAGTGCAAATGTTGTAAATGATAGCGAAATTGACAAAAATCTGCTTGTCATGCCAATTTGTAAACCGAGCGGAAATTATATAAAAGTTTCGGTAAAAGACACAGGAATCGGAATTAAAAAAGAGGACATACCAAAAATCTTTGAAAAATTTTCTCAAATTGAAAACTCCCTTACAAGGAACATTGGCGGAGTAGGGCTCGGGCTTTCCATAACAAAGCAACTGCTCGATGCACACTTGGGGGCAATAACCGTTTCAAGCAAAGAAAACGAAGGTTCTGATTTTTCTTTTTACATACCGCTTGTCGACAAGCAAAAAATGTTTATTATGGATGCAAATCATGCCTTCAGCTCTTCCGATGAAACAGGAATTTTGCACATAAGAGAAAATTCGCCCTGCAACTTTATTGAAAAAATTTCACAGGATAACCTTATAAAATTGACGAAAAAATCTAAAGAATTTAAAAGTGACAAAGATTATTATGCACTTTTACCAGAAACACCATTGAGCGCCCTTGATTTTATGGAGAAAACCATACTTGATGAATTTAAAAAGCCGCAGTGGCAAAATTGTGATATAGTATTAAAAAAGGCTCATTCTAAAGCTGACGGCAAAGAGCTTTCAAAAATTATAGAAAAAATTAATATATAGCCTCACCATTAAGGAAAACAAAATGAAAAAAATTTTAATAGTTGATGATGAAAAAGATATAGTAGAAACGCTTGCTTTTATGCTAAAAACAAAAGGTTTTGAGTGTATTTGCGCATACGACGGAGAAGAAGGGCTAAAGCTTGCAAAAGAATGCTCGCCAGATTTAATCATTCTTGATGTTATGATGCCAAAAATCAACGGTTACAAAATTTGCCGCTTGCTTAAATATGACAGCAAATATAAAAACATACCCATCATTATGGTAACGGCAAGAAGCCAAGAGGAGGACAAAGTCATCGGCGAAGAAACAGGCGCCAATGAATATATTACAAAGCCTTTTGAATTTAGTGATATTATCGAAGCAATTAACAGGTATATATAAAATGTATTCGGATACAAAAGTTGACAACAAAACAATTGACAAACTAAAATACGACCTTGTTCGCGACAATCTTGTAAGCTTTGAAGATATAGAGCATGCGCAAGAAATGGCGAGCGCACAAAATACAAATCTTGGGCAGGTTTTGATTTCTTCATCCATGATAAGCGAAGAAAAACTTTTAAAATTTTTGCAAGATAAATTGCATATACCCTATGTAAATCTTGATGACTATGAAATTGACAAAAAATGCCTCAGTTTTATAAGCTATCAGGAAGCACAGAACTACAAAATTCTTCCGCTTTTTTTAATAGAAGATACACTCTCTGTTGCCATGGCGGATCCTCTTGATTTGTTTGCGATAGATAAAATCATCGAGAGAACGGGCAAAAATATTGACCCTATCATATCAAGTGAAAAAAGTATAATAAAAAAAATAAACGAATACTACGAAACAAAAGGCAAAGTTGCAGACATAAGCATTGAAAAAAACAAAAATTTTCACTGGCAAGATGAACTGCACAAAGAGGACTTAAGCGAAGAACACATAAGAGCGCTTTTTAGTGCAATATTAAAACAAGCAATTATTGACAATGTCCATGAATTATATTTTGAATCAACTCAAGAAGGCTTGAGCGTATTTTTTAAACGCCCCGGAGAAGTGTTTCAAACAGGCACAATTCCCGAGCTTTTAATAAATCCTTTTATACAGATTTTAAAAACATTGTGCGGCCTAGACCCAAATGTTTATGAAATACCCCAGCTTGGCAAACTGAATTTTAATGTTGACAACTGCGAACTTACAGCGAGCATTTCAGCTTTCCCGACAATTAACGGGGAGCGCATTTCACTTAAAATTTATCACCCACCCAAAAGCCTTACGGAACTTGGTATTTCACCCGATAAAATAAACTCCTTACAGCTAAATCTAAACAAACCGGGAGTTATTTTAATTTGCGGTTCATCTTTAAGCGGCAAAACACATTTAATATATTCGATTTTATCATCAGGAATTATTCCGAAAAATAAAACCGTAATGTCGCTTGAATCCATTGCAAAATACAAACTTAACAATGTTTCTCAATGCGAACTGAATGAAAACATCGGATTTAACCTTGATAAAGCAATGAGATTTATTGAGTTCCAAGGACCTGACATTATATATTTTGAAGGCATTTCAACAAAAGAAGGTCTGGACTTTTTTACATCATTAACTCTTAAAAACAAAACTCTTATTACCGAATTTTTAGCGGATAATATGGGGGATTTGAGGCGAAAATTTGAATTTAGCGAGTTTTCAATGTTTAAATCGGTCATCTCATGTCTTATTTTTATACATAATAAAGACAGTATTGAATTTTTTGGAAAAGAAGAGTTGGAGAAATACTTGCTATGAACTTTTTTGTGACAGGAACAGACACAGACGTCGGCAAAAGTTATGTATGCAAATACCTTGCAAAAGAATTTTGCAAAACAGGCAAAAAAACAGGCTATCTAAAGCCATTCCAGAGCGGACTTGAACCAAATATTGATCCTGATGCAAAAGGCGTGGAAAAAACAGCGCCCAATGTTCTTGCAAAAAGCTCCTATGTAACAAACACACCCTGCACACCGCTTATAAGCTCAAAAATTGCAAAGGTTGAATATGATCTCAGCAAGGTAAAAAAAGATTTTGAAGAACTGAAAAACTCTTGCGACATAACAATTGTTGAGGGCTCAGGCGGTTTATATGTCCCTGTTAAAAAAAATGTTTTAATGAGTGATGTTATAAAATTTTTAAATCTACCCATAATTATTGTTGCTCGAGCGAACTTAGGCACAATTAATCACACTTTAATGACAATAAAGTGTGCTCAGGCTGATAACATAGAAATACTTGGAGTTGTAATTTCAAACTATCCGAAAGAAACAAGCGATCCTGCAACAATTTACGCAAAAGAAATGATTGAAGGTTTTTGCAGCGTAAAAGTTCTAGATGTAATTTATAACAATCAAACAGACTTTTCAAATCTTGCGCAAAAACTAATTTAAACCGCCGGGCAGAGGCGCGCTACCTCCTGAACCCTGAGGCAGCGGAGCAGACACAGGCGGCTCGCTTACTTCAAAAGGTTTTTGAGGACTTTGAACCTGTATGTTTTGCGTATTATTTACACTATTGTACTCGCTACCAACATTTGAAGTCGGCTGTTGAGGTTGCTCATCTGAAAAACCTTCTTGAATTTCTTCATACTTAATATCACTTTCATCCTGCAAGTTATCAGGAACCTCACCAATTTCTCTTGGCGCAGAATTTTGCGAACCGTCTAACTTGGGATAATCAAATACAGAATCAGCAAAATTTGTGATAGCAACCCTCATATAATCTGCCCAAACTTTTGCAGGTAAACCGCCACCGGTAATCCCCGGCAGTTTTGTATTATTATCATTTCCAAGCCATACACCCGTTACAATGTCAGGAGTATACCCCATAAACCAAGCGTCATGATAGTCGTCAGTTGTTCCTGTTTTACCTGCCACTGCTTTTGCGATGTTTGCAGCTCTGCCTGTACCAACCTCAACTACCTTTCTTAACATATATGTCATACCTGCAGCAGTGTCAAAACTTATAACCTTAACAATCTTAGGTCCGGGGTTTTCGTATATAACAACACCGCGAGAATTTTCTACCCTTTCAACCGCATAAGGCTTAACTCTAAAACCACCGTTTGCAAAAGCACCGTATGCAACAACCATATCATAAAGTTTAACGCCGTTTGAGCCAAGTGAAATTGTTAAATCATTTTGCAAGGGAGTTGTAATACCCATCTCGCGCGCGGTTGTTATAACCGCATCCGTCCCTGTTTTTTGTATAAGCCTAACCGCAGCAACGTTTGAAGAAATAGCCAAAGCTTTCCAAAGCGGCATTTTGCCACGATACTTGCTGCCATAATTTCTTGGGGACCAATTTTTAAACGAAATTGGGGAGTCATCTATAATATCATCCACGCCGATACCTTGCTGCAAAGCTACAGTATACACAAAAGGCTTGAAGGCTGACCCTGGAGGCCTTATAGCGTTTACAATTCTGTCGTACTGGCTTTGTTCATAATTTTTTCCGCCAACATAAGCATAAATCCTACCTGTTGTTGGAGAAAACGAAAAGAGTGCCATTTGAGTATTATTTGATTTTAAGCCATAAGCGTTCAAATCATTTACTATAGCATTCTGCGCAGCCTCTTGTGATTTCAAATCAAGAGTTGTGTATATCTTTAGTCCGCCTTGCGAAATTTCCTGCTCCTCAAAGCCCAATCTTTCCAGCTCATTTAAAACAAAGTCTATAAAGTATGGTGCCTTGTTGAAAGAATACAGTCTTGGTTTTTTACTCAAATGCAACTCTTCTTTTTTAGCTGCTTCATACTGCTCTTTTGTTATACACCCTGTTTTATACATTCTCTTTAATACCTGATTTCGCCTGTTAATAGCTGCATCAGGATTCTGGAACGGGGAATAAACACTCGGAGCTTGTGGCAAACCTGCAATCAGAGCCGTTTCCGCAAGTGTTAGTTCATCAAGCTCCTTGTCAAAATAGGTCTTAGATGCACTAAGTACACCATATGTACCCGAGCCTAGATAAACAGAGTTTAAATACAACTCTAATATTTCATTTTTAGAAATCGTTTTTTCAATTCTGTGTGCTATGATAAGCTCTTTGATTTTTCTATCAAAAGTTCTTTCGTTTGACAAGAACAAGATTCGAGCTAATTGCTGAGTTATGGTGCTTGCACCCTGCTTTAATGAACCTGCTTTTATATTTGCAAATATTGAACGGACAAGCCCGAATGTATCAAATCCTCTATGTCTGTAAAAGTTTTTGTCCTCAGTGGAAATTACAGCATTTTTTAAATCAGCAGGAATATCATCAATTGAAACTTTTTCAAACCTGAAAACAGTAAAAGTTTTTATAACTTCACCGTCAAGTGAATATATACTTGTTACCGGATTGGGCTTTATATCATCAAAATTTGAAATAGGAGGTAATGACGCCAAATAAAGATTAAATGCGGCAACTGCTGCCAAAAAAGCAGACAGCATCATCATTACAAAGTAAAGAAAAAAGTTTCTCTTTTTAACTCCTCGTTTTTTCGATTGTTTACGTACATTTCTAGCCATGACAATATTTTATAAGAAATATATGATAATGCAAATTGTTACAAAAAAAGAACAAGTTCAACATTACATATACAAATTCCCACAATCCAAAAGATAGCGGGAATTTGTATATATGTATTATTTTTAGTAATGTCTAAAATTCAAGACCGTTTTCACGAGCAGCATCAGCTAAAGCGGCTACTCTACCATGGAACAAGAAACCGCCTCTGTCAAATACAACGCCCTTAATACCTTTTTCAAGAGCTTTTTTTGCAAGATCAGCACCAACTACTTTTGCAGACTCAATGTTACCACCATGTTTTAAACCAAGTTCTTTAACTTTTGATGAAGAAGAAACAAGTGTAACACCTTTTGTATCATCAATAATTTGTGCATAAATATGCTTGATTGAGCGATAAACTGCCAATCTTGGATATTCTGCAGTTCCTTGAATTTTAAGTCTTACGCGTCTATGTCTTTTTTGAGTTTGTTCTTTTCTGTTTACCTGTTTTATCATTTTCAATTTTCCTTTCACCAGAACCGCAATCTTATTTTAAGCTCGGTTCGTATTGGCTAACTTACTATTTTTTACCTGCTTTACCGGCTTTTCTTCTTACAAATTCACCCTCATAACGAATACCCTTTCCTTTGTAAACTTCAGGAGGACGTTTTGAGCGTATTTGAGCCGCAACATCACCAACCATTTGCTTATTTGAGCCGGTTACGGTAATTTTTGTGTTTGCTTCAACGGCAATTTTAATACCTTGCGGAGGTTCAATAACAATCGGGTGCGAATAACCCAGCTGCAAATTTATAGCGGTACCTTGCATTTGCGCTCTATAACCTACACCTTGTATTTCAAGCTTTTTCGTAAATCCTTCCTTAACACCTGTTACAACATTTTGAACAAGTGTTCTTGAAAGACCATGTAAAGAACGCGACTTTCTGTCATCATTTTTCCTTGTCAAAACAATTTCTTTACCGTCGATTTTTACTTCAATTTCTTCTCTAATTTGTACAGATTCACTACCCATAGGACCTTTTGCACTAACAAGATTATTTTCAACCTTTACTTCAACTCCATCAGGTATATGAACCGGTAATTTTCCTATTCTGGACATACATTTCTCCTTTTGCAATTAAGCGGGAACGCTTCGTTGTAAAAACAACAAATCAACCCATAAGTGTAACAACGTTTACTACCATACATAGCAAAGAACTTCGCCGCCAAGATTTTGATTGCGAGCTGCTTTATCAGTCATCAGGCCTTTGCTTGTAGAAATGACTGCAATACCCATACCATCAAAAACTCTGGGCAAATTTTTTGCTTTTGAATAGGTCCTGAGACCCGGGGTAGAAACTCTTTTTAAATTTGTTATAACAGGCTTTTTATTAAAATATTTTAAAGTTACATCTATCACTTTAAAGCCATTGTCTTCCTTAATTTCATAATCCTCAACGTAGCCTTCTTCTTTTAGGAGTTTAATAAGCTCAACTTTTAATTTTGAAGCGGGTATTAAAACGTTTGAGTGATTAACCTGGTTAGCATTTCTTATGCGAGTCAACGCATCAGCTATCGGATCTGTAACTGTCATATTTGTTTCCTTCCTACTTGCAAGCATCTCTTGCAGTTTAGTAACACACAGGCGCTAAGCGCCAAACATGATAATATAATAAAGGCACAACTAAATCAAGTCGTGCCAAAATTTATTACTACCAAGAAGATTTTGTCACACCCGGCAGTAAACCGCGATGCGCAAACTGTCTAAGGCAGATTCTGCAAAGACCAAAATCTCTATGAAAACCATGCGGTCTGCCACAGATAGAACAACGATTATGAAGTCTTACTTTAGGATATTTTCCTTTTGCAGCAAGCATTTCTCTTGTTCTTTCTTTGTTTATCATTGCTTTTTTAGCCATTTTTATTGTTTCTCCTGTTGTTTACTTATTTTTTAAACGGCATACCTAAAGCTGCAAGCAAGCTTCTTGCTTCGTCATCAGTAGTAGCTGTTGTGATTATTGAAATATTCATACCTTTTACAATGTCAACTTCTTCGTAATGAATTTCTGGGAATAGCGATTGCTCTTTTAATCCAAAAGTATAATTGCCTCGACCATCAAAGGAATTTTTAGAAACACCTCTAAAGTCACGAATTCTGGGTAATACAACACATATCAGTTTTTGAAGAAAATCATACATTCTCTCGCCGCGAAGCGTAACCATAGAACCAACGGGCATTCCTTCTCTTAGTTTAAAAGCTGATATTGATTTTTTTGCTTTTGTTACAACAGCTCTTTGACCTGCAATTTTAGTTAACTGATTAACAATTGTTTCAGCAAGTTTTGAGTTGTGGCAAGCCTCACCAACACCCATATTAATAACAATTTTGCTTAATTTCGGGATTTGAAGATCGTTTGCGTACTTAAATTCTTCTTTTAGTTTTGCTCGCACTTCATTATTGTATTTATCTTTTAGATTTTTTGTAACAGTTTTTGCCATTTTACTATCCTTATCTTAGCCTTTGAGGCTTTGCTTGCGCCTGTTAAACCTCAATGCCCCACTCTTATGTGGTACTATATATCCTATATATCAATTACTTCGTTGCATTTTTTACAAACACGAACTTTTTTACCGTCTTTAATTTCATGTTTGATTCTCGTTGCTTTTTCACAAGACGGACAAACAACCATAACTTTTGATGCATTAAGTGGTGCTTCGATTTTGTTTAAACCGCCCTGAATGCCAGCCATTGGATTTGCCTTCTGAGCTTTCGTCACAATATTAACACCTTCAACAAGCAACTTAGAATCTTTTGTGATAACTTCTTTAACGTTGCCCATTTTTCCTTTGTCTTTTCCTGACGTAACAACAACTCTGTCGCCAACTTTTGCGTGAATCGAAGTTTTTTTATCTGAATTGGTTTTTGACATTTTTATATTTCCTATAGTTTAATTACTGCTAAATTACTTCCGGAGCGAGTGAAACTATTTTCATATAGTTTTTATCTCTTAACTCTCTTGCAACAGGTCCAAAAACACGAGTGCCTTTTGGGTTGCCGTCCTTGTTGATTATAACTGCAGCATTATCATCAAATCTAATAACCGAACCATCATTGCGTTTGATATCAGCTTTGGTTCTTACTATAACTGCACTTACAACATCTGATTTTTTAACCGCCATATTAGGAGTTGCAACCTTAACGGTAGCAACAACAACATCGCCTACTGATGCATATTTTTTATTTGAACTGCCCATAACACGGATTACCAAAAGTTCCTTAGCGCCTGTGTTATCTGCAACCTGTAATCTGGTTTCTTGTTGTATCATATCTTTATTACCTTATTATTATAAATTATTACGCCCTGAGTCTTATTTTGCTTCTTCAACTATTCTGTCCAATACAAAACGAACAGAAGATGAAAGCGGCCTTGATTCAACTATTGAAACTACATCGCCAACTTTTGATACGTTATTCTCATCATGTACTTTGTAATTTTTAGTGAATACCATAGCTTTTTTATATTTTTTATGAGTCTTGTGTTCAGCGACTTGAACAACAACCGTCTTGTCCATTTTGTCACTTACAACAGTACCTTGTTTTACTTTCTTGGGCATTTTTATATTTCCTTTGTTATTATTAACCTATACGTTCAATTCTTTTTGTCTTAAAACAGTTTTCAATCTTGCAATAAGACGTTTTGTTTGTCTTATTTGCGCAGGATTTTCAAGTTGATTCATTTTATTATGCTTCATTCTCAAAGAGAACAATTCTTTTTTTGAATTAATAATTAAATCCTTTAGCTCAGAAACTGTTTTTTCTTTTATTTCCTGAAGTTTCATATTATTCACCTATTTTTCTACCACTCTTACTTTGATTGGCAATTTTTGTGCAGCAAGCGTCAGTGCTTTTATTGCGTCTTCCCTTACAGAATATTCAATTTCAAACAACATTCTGCCCGGCTTTACAACAGCAACCCAATACTCAGGGTTACCCTTGCCTTTGCCCATACGAGTTTCAGCAGGTTTTGCAGTAATAGGTTTGTCAGGGAATATTTTAATCCAAACATTACCACCACGTTTTATTTGTCTTGTCATAGCACGACGCGCTGCTTCTATTTGTCTGCTGGTTATCCAAGCCGGCTCAAGTGACTGCAATCCATAGCTACCAAACTCAAGAGTAGTACCTCTTGTTTCAGTGCCCTTCATATTGCCCTTCATTTTTTTTCTAAATTTTGTTTTCTTAGGCATTAACATTTTGATTTGCTCCTATTTATAAAAGACCTAGGCTTCAACCTTGTCTTGCTGTGTTTCATCATTGCGTTTTCTTCTGGATGTAAAACGCGCATTATCTTTATTTGTTGCTTTTTTTGTTTTTACATTCTGGTCGGCTTTTTCCCCGGGCATCAAATCACCTTTAAATACCCAAACTTTTACACCGATTTTGCCCATTACTGTATCTGCTTCCGCAAAACCATATTGAACATCAGCTCTAAGTGTTTGCAGAGGAATTCTGCCTTCTTTTGCCCATTCTGAACGTGCAATTTCAGCACCGCCAAGACGACCTGAAACCATGACTTTGATACCTTGAACACCTGCACGCATTGTTCTCTGCATTGCCTGTTTCATAGCACGCCTGAATGCTATACGTTTTTCTAATTGAAGAGCGATATTTTCTGCAACCAATTGTGCATCTACATCAATTCTTGCAACTTCTACTACATCAATTGAAACATTCTTGTTGTTGATTAACTTTTGAACCGCAACTCTTAAGTCATCGATACCTTGACCGCCTCTGCCCACAACAATACCGGGTTTAGCTGTAACAACAGTAATGTTAACATTTTGCGCTTTTCTAGCAATATTTATTCTGGATACACCTGCTGTGTACAATTTCTTTTTAACAAACTTTCTGATTTTTGCATCTTCAGCAATAAATTCAGCATATTTCTTTTTATTAGCAAACCATGTACTAACCCATGGCTCAATTATTCCGATTCTAAATCCGGTTGGATGTGTCTTTTGTCCCAAAGTTCTTCTCCTAGTTTCTTGTTAACTTAACTGTTAAATGTGATGTTCTTTTAAATCTCTTGTACATTCTGCCTTGAGCACGAGGTCTGACTCTTTTGTAAGTAACGCTCTCGTCTGCAAAAATTTCAGAGATTTTTAATACGTCAGCTTTTGCACCGAACTTTTCAGATGCATTTGCAATAGCCGCGTTAAGGTTCTTTTCAACAACTCTTGCCGCAAAATAGGGCATAAATTTTAGCATCTTTTGAGCTTCAAGAGCGTTTTTACCTCTTACAAGATTAATTACTCTGCGTAACTTTCTTGCCGTCATTTTTATATTTGTTTGTTTAGCTGTCGCTTCTTGCATTGTTATATTCCTTTTAGTTTATTTAAAACTTATTTCCTTTTAGCTGTTTTATCTTGGCCGGCGTGACCTCTGAACGAACGAGTAGCTGCAAATTCACCGAGTTTGTGACCAACCATTTGTTCTGTAACATATACGGGAACATGAGTTTTACCGTTATGTACAGCAATTGTATGACCTAACATAGCAGGTACAATCATAGATGCTCTGGACCAAGTTTTAATCACTTTCTTTTCCTGAGTTTCATTTAGTTTATTTATTTTCTTTTCTAAAGATTCATGTACAAATGGACCTTTTTTTAACGAACGAGCCATCTAGTCGTGTTCTCCTTACTTATTTTATTTTTTTCTTCTTCTTACAATTAATTTAGATGATGCTTTATTTGGGTTTCTGGTCTTTTGACCAAGTGCCGGACGACCCCAAGGAGTTTTAGGATTACCACCGGGACCGGTTTTACCTTCACCACCACCATGAGGGTGATCTACAGGGTTCATAGTAACACCACGAACAGTAGGCCTTACGCCCAAGTAACGGGTTCTGCCTGCTTTACCGGTTGATAGGTTTTTGAATTCCGAATTACCAAGCGTGCCGACTGTCGCATAGCATTCTTTTCTCACCATTCTCATTTCTGAAGAGGGAAGTTTGAGGGTAACATAGTCACCTTCTTTTGCCATAAGCTGCGCGCTCATACCTGCCGAGCGAACCATTTTGCCGCCACGACCCGGGAACAATTCAATATTATGAACCATAGTACCAAGAGGTATAGCTTCTAGAGGAAGTGCGTTACCTGCTTTGATATCAACATCAGGTCCCGATATAACACTGTCACCTACATTTAAATTTTCAGGTGTCAAAATATATCTTTTATCACCGTCTGCGTATACAACAAGCGAAATGCGAACGTTTCTGTTTGGATCGTATTCAATAGTCTTAACAAAACCGACAACACCTACCTTATTTCTCTTAAAATCAATAACACGGTAAGCTTGTTTGTGTCCGCCGCCTTGGTGTCTTGTTGTTATTCTGCCTGTATTATTTCTTCCGCCTTTTTTTCTTAAAGGTCTCAAAAGCGATTTTTCAGGTGTACTTGTTGTAATTTCAGAAAAATCTGCTCTTGTCATGCCTCTTTGACCGGGGGAAGTTGGATTAATCTTACGAGTTGCCATTGTTATCTACACTCCTGTCAATTCTTCAATAGGATCGCCAACGATTGTAACGATGGCTTTCTTACCTGATTGTGTTCTACCGAACTTTAAGCCCATTCTTTTTTGGTGAGAGGGCATATATACAGTCCTTACTTTCTTAACTTTGCGATTCGGATAAGCAAGTTCAATTGCTTGCGCAATCTCTACTTTTGAAGCAGTTTTTGCTACTTCAAAAGTGTATACGTTATTAGCTACATTAGCCATGGACTTTTCAGTGATTATAGGCTTTTTAATAATATCGTATAATTTTTCTTTGTTGGTTCTTGTATTTGCCATTATTTCGCCAACCTTTCAGTTATTTCGTTGATTGCAGCTTCCGTAACTATCAAGCTGTTTGCTTCAATTAAATCTTTAACGTTTAAATTAGATGGCAATAACAACTTAACATTTGCCAAGTTCCTTGCGCTCAATTCAAGATTTTTATTTTCATCAGCTTTCAAGTCTGCAATAACTAAAATCTTGCCTGTAGCATTCAAATCTTTAAGGATTTTTGCCATTGCTTTTGTTTTTACTTCTTTTAGTTCAGAGAAGTCTTTTACAACAGTCATTGCCTCCAATTTAGCACTAAGTGCAGACTTTAGCGCAAGCTTTCTTGCCTTTTGGGGCATATTTGTTTCATAGCTTCTCGGTTTTGGTCCGAATACTACACCACCGCCTGCAAACAACGGTGAACGGATTGAACCTGCACGAGCTCTACCTGTACCTTTTTGTTTCCAAGGTTTTTTACCGCCGCCTGAAACTTCAGCTCTTGTTTTTGTACAAGCTGTGCCTCTGCGAGCATTATTTAGCTGTCTTTTAAGAGCTAAGTGCATAACGTGGATATTGGGTTCAACGCCAAACACTTTGCCGTCAAGACTCAATTCGCCAAGCTGGCTTCCTGAAGTGCTTAATAATTTTACTGTTTGAGTTTTTGTATTTTCAGTCATTTTATACCTCTAATTCCATTTTGTTCTTGAAGGTTTAACTGTGACCAATTTACCTTCAGGACCCGGAACTGAGCCCTTGATTAATAACAGATTTTTATCAGCATCAACTTTTACAACCGTAAGTTTTGAAACAGTAACTCTTTGATTGCCCATGTTGCCTGCCATTTTCTTACCCTTAATTACACGACCGGGAGTAGTACCTGCACCGATAGAACCGGGTTCTCTGTGGTTTTTAGAACCATGAGCCATAGGTCCTCTGCCGAAGTTGTGTCTTTTAACGGTACCTTGAAAACCTTTACCTATTGATTTACCTGTAATATCAACTTTTGCTACTTCAGATAAGACCGTTAAATCAATTTTTTGACCAACAGTATAATCTTGAGGATTATCTACTCTGAATTCTTGCAAATGTCTGAAGTTTTCAAGATTATTCTTTTTGAAATGACCAATTTGAGCCTTTGTTAAATGTTTTTCCTTAGCAGGAACCACGCCTACCTGAATAGCATTGTAACCGTCTGTTTCAACAGTTTTAACTTGAGTTACAACGGCAGGGTCAACTTTTATCACCGTAACTGGGATGCAAAGTCCTTGCTCGTTATAAATTTGTGTCATTCCAAGTTTTTGTCCAATAACACCTAATGTCATTTTCTACCTTTCTGTTGTGAGAGCTTGCGTTCTCGGTTGTTTCACTTTTGGCTTTGTTTAAATTATAAACTCTGCCTAATTGCCAGATCACATTCAATATTCAATTTTGATTGTGCTAAAGCTTCTAACTAAAGTTTAATTTCGATGTCCACGCCTGATGGCAAGTCCATTCTAGTCAATTCTTCAGTTGTTTGTTGTGTGGGATCATAGATATCTATGATTCTCTTGTGTGTTCTCATCTCAAAGTGTTCACGAGATTTTTTATCTACGTGAGGTGAGCGAAGAACACAGTATACTCTGCGCTTTGTAGGCAGAGGAATCGGACCTGATACGCTTGCTTCAGTTCTTTTTGCAGTGTCAACAATTTTTTGAGCACTTAAATCAATAAGCTGATGGTCGTAAGCTTTCAGGCATACTCTTATTCTTTGTCTTTTTGCTGTTGTAGTCATATTTGCCTTACTTCTTCTAGTTTCTTTCAGTATTCATAAACTTATTACAAACAAAATTTCTCGTCAACACTAAATTTTTAATGTTATAAATTTGTTACAATACTTCAAATTTCACAGATTATGGTAGAATATTTATATGTTTAAATTTATTGCAATATTTATAGGAGGGGGACTTGGTGCAACAGGACGCTATTTAACGACTCTTGCGTGCTCAAAAATATGCGCTTGTTTTCCCTTGGGAACGCTTAGTGTCAACATAATCGGAAGTTTTATTATGGGATTCGGTTTTTTGCTGTTTATGGAAAAAATAAGCGTCCCAAATGAATTTAAACTGTTTTTAACCGTCGGATTTTGCGGCGGACTGACTACATTTTCAACCTTTTCGCTTGATGTTTGGAATATGTTTTTTGCGGGCGAATTTTTAAAAGCTGCTTTATATATATTATTGAGCATAATTTTGTCCTTAGGTGCTCTTTTTGCGGGGGTAATGGTTGCAAAACAATTCTAGAAAAATAAAAATAATTTTTTGCGGCATGCCCGATATGGCAACTGTGTGCCTAAACAATCTTGTGCAGAAAGATTTTGAAATTTCCGCGGTAATTCCTCCGCCAAATTCTAACCCGACATCAGGCGGGTTTATAAAATTTGCAAAAAGCCTTGCTCTTGAGGTGTTTGAATATGGCGAAAATCCAAATACAAAAGAGATGATTGAAAAAATAGCTGCAAAAAACGCCGATATAGGTGTAATATGCTCTTTTAATCACAAGCTGAGCAAAGATTTTTTAAATACAACAAAAATGGGGTACATCAACTGTCACCCTTCACTTTTGCCTATGTACAGAGGTGCAAACCCCTATTTTCACATAATCAATAACGGTGAGAAAACAACAGGCGTAACCCTTCACTTTGCGGATGAAAATTTTGACACAGGAGAAATTATAGCTCAAAAGGGTTTTCTTGTGGGCGAAAAAGAAACAATTGGAACACTTTTTAACAGGTCAAATTTTATGATAGCCGACATGTTGGTTAATGTTTTAAACATGTTTCAAGACACAGGCAAAATGAACTCAAAACCGCAACCTGAAGGAGAATATAAAAAAGCACCAAAAGTACAAAACGAAATAAAAATAAACTTAGAGAGCGGAGTTGTCGCAACAGAAAGACTCATAAGAGCTGCAAACCCTTTTTACAATGCATATTTAAACTTTAGAAACTCACCTGCAAGAATTTTATGCACTGACTACAAAATTCAAAAACACGACCTTGAAACAGGTATTATAACAAAAGTAACACAGGAGATGATTGAAATATCCGCAAAGGACGGATTTATATACCCAAAATGCATACAATGCGGTAGTTGGGGCATTTTTGACGCGCCGGATTTTATAAAAGTTTTCAGACCTAACATGGGAGAATTTTTTAACTAATGGATAAGTTGAATTTTTTGACAGCCGGAATACCAACCATTGCAAAAGACTACTCTGACGCTTTTTCAAAGCTCAGAGAAATAAAACTGGACGGGCTTGAGATTGAATTTGTTCATGGGGTCAGAATGAGTGAGAAAACTCAGGATATTGTCCTAAAAAACAAACAGGATTTAATTTTAACCTCCCATGGACCATATTACATTAATCTTAATTCCAAAGAGGAAGAAAAGAAAGATGCAAGCGTTGTAAGGATTTTAGACACAGCAAGAATGGCAAACAAGCTTGGGGCTTATTCAATAGTCTATCATGCCGGTTTTTATATGGGTGATAGCAAAGAAAAAACCTTTAAAACAATTCTTGAGGGACACAATAAAATAGTTGAAATTCTTGAAAAAGAAAATAATAACATCTGGATAAGGCCTGAAACAACGGGAAAAGCTACACAGTGGGGCGACATTGACGAAATCATTGAACTTTGCAAAAACTTTAAAAATGTATTGCCCTGTGTAGATTTTGCACATATTCACGCCCGTACAAACGGACTTTTTAACACTTATGATGAATTTTGCCATATTTTTGAAAAAATTGCAAAAGGGCTGGGAGATAAGGCGCTTAAAAACTTTCATGCACACATGGCAGGAATTGCTTACTCTCAAAAAGGCGAAAAACATCATCTGATTTTTGAAGAAAGTGATTTTAATTACAAAGATTTACTGAAAGCTTTTAAAACTTTTGATGTAAAAGGGGTTATAATCTGCGAAAGTCCAAATATCGAGGTTGATTGTAAAATTTTAAAAGACTACTGGCAATCAATTAATTAGACAAAAAAAATTGTTTGTGGTATAAATTCTCATTATAAAATAAGGATTTAACAATGGTAACATTTTTCTATGTAGTTCAAATAATTTCAGCGCTTTTACTTATCGTACTTGTACTTTTGCATTCTCCAAAGGGCGACGGAATAGCTTCAATTGGTTCGGCAAGTCAACTTTTTTCATCACAAAAAAGTGCAGAGAAAGGCTTAAATAAAGTAACATACATTGTCGGCGGGATTTTTATTCTAACGACTCTGCTTTTAGGTTTTGGCATAATAAGATAGATTATCAATCAAACAAAAATGAAAGGTTTTTTAACCTTTCATTTTTTTATGCTCAAACGCTCCAAAAACCTTACAAATCTTACTATTTTTTTCTCGCTGTCAGCTGAAATTGAATCTACCAAAATCGAGAACATACCTGCACGCTTGGCACACAAAATATCTGTTAAAGGTCTGTCCCCAACAAAGGCACAGTTAGATGGCTTAACATTAAAATCTTTGCAAACTTGCAAAAGCGCTTTTACATCCGGCTTTTTTGCACCTCCCACAACGGGGAAAATTACCTGAGATTGTGCTTTTTTGATATATTCATCGTTTTTATTATTTGAAATAATTGCAACTTTAAAGTGATTATTCAGCATATTTAAAAAATCAAGTGTTTGTTTGTCAAAAATACCGCTTTTTGAACGCATTACAGTTGAATCCAAATCAAAAAAGACTGCTTCAATCTCGCAAGCTTTTAAATTAAAAACATTTATGTCAAAAATTGATTTTATATTTACGTTAGGTTTCAATCTCATTTTTAATACCCAATGTCCTTCCAAGCGCCCACTGCCACTGACTTTGCCAGTCGCCTTGAGCTATAAGTTCCATCCAAACTTCATCATTTGTATTTGCAACATCAGTTTTTACGCCATCTTTGTTTGTTATGGAAACAACTTTTGCACGCGCGCAATAATCAGGCGTAATTATCTCAAACTCATCTCCCAAGAGCATTTTATTTTTAATTACAACTTTAAATAAATTATCTTTTTTATCCAAGAAAATACAGAGAAAATCTGCTCCTGCAAGCCCTTTTGAAATTTCATAACTGTAGCTTGAGGAGTTGTTATCCCCCATAAAAAACCCTTCCGTAAAGCCGCGATTGCCGACTTTTTTCAGTTCGCAAAATGCATTCTCGCTGTCAAGTTTACCGTCCATAACGGCACGATAAGCCTTTGTAACAGCGCTTACATAATACAGGCTTTTTGTTCTGCCTTCTACTTTAAATGAATCAACCCCTATATTTTGCAAATCTTTGATATATCTTACAAGGCATAAATCTTTTGGAGATAATATGTGCGAACCTCTTTCGTCCTGAACTATTTCATAATATTCCCCCGGGCGCGTTTCTTCCAAAAGCTTATAACTCCATCTGCAAGGCTGCGCGCAGCCCCCATGGTTCGCCTTTCTTTCGCCTTTTGTCATATAATCGCTCAAAAGGCAGCGACCTGAATAAGACATACATTGCGACCCATGGACAAAAATTTCAACTTCAATATCGGGGACTGCTTTTTTAATTGCTTCAATTTGTTTTAAAGATAGCTCTCTTGCAAGTATAACCCTTGTTGCTCCCATATCGCGCCAGAATTTTACCGCCTCAATATTTAAAATGTTTGTCTGGGTTGAAATATGCAAGTCAATATCGGGCATATACTTTCTAACCGTTCGATAAACACCGAAATCGCTTAAAATAATCGCATGCGGATTTGCATTTTTTATAATCTCTATACTTTCTTCCAAACTTTTAATATCTTCATCGTAGGCAAAAATATTCAAAGTCAGATAAGCCTTTTTGTTTAAAGCGCGAGCAGCATCTGTTGCATACTTTAAATTTTCCCTTGTGATTAGCTCGCCTTTTCGCATAGTCCTTAATGAAAAGTCTACAAGACCCAAATAACAAGCATCCGCACCATAGGCGTATGCATATTTCATTTTTTCTATATTGCCTGCAGGCATTAAAAGTTCACTCATAAAGATATACTAACACAAAAAAAGGGCTTTTTAAAAAGCCCTTCAAAAATTATCTTACACAACATTTAAGTGTAAAACCTACAATTTTAGAGGATGGTATATTCAACCATTTATACTCTCTGAATTGACAACCGTCAGGATGGTTGCAATCCTCTACTACTGCATCTTGCAGCGTTACTATATCTTCTATGCATTTTCCGTCATCACAAGTATAAAGTCTGCCCGAAATCTTTTTTAGACCCACCCATAAAACAATAGAATCAGAATCCATATGTTTTGCAAGTTTATTTATACCTTCAAAAGTTTTACACATTTCTAACTCCTTTCTTATAAAGGCATTTTGGACAAAATTTTGGTATTTTGTATCAGACATAAAACTAAACATGTTAACAATTATTAATAATTTTAAAATATGATGCTTGAAAAATTTTTTTATGGTATACTGAACACCTAATCTTAAAATAAGAGGATAAAACATTGGAACAAAGCTTTATGCGAGTTAGCTTAAACTCGAGTAAACCACCAATCACATTTAGGAGTAAAAACCATTCGGTTAATGTCACAAGCACAGGGCCGATAAATTCTTGGGAGTCAAATGCTATAGTGCAAGATATACTCCGAGCGAAAATGCCAAAAAGAAGCGATAACAAAATTGCGCTTGACACATCGAAAAGTGATGTCTTTATACTTAGAGGCGAGAATGCCCAGAGCGCAAAAATATCTCAGGAAAGTTGCGACACTTTGCGCCATAGTGATGAGGAAAAACACAATTTAACACAAATATTATTGCAGCCTAAAAAAGCAAAAAGACAGGCTGCAATTTATTTTGACGGCACATCACTAGAGGGCAAAAAATTATCCGTCGTAAACATTGACAAGTCGCAAAAAGGCAGAATAAAAGTAAGAATTAAAGCTCTTGATGTAATGGCATAAAAAAATTTAAAACGCGCCTTGTGTGGCGCGTTTTTTAATTCAAAAGTCTTTTTAAATACTTGCCGGTATAGGATTTTTCACACTTTGCCACCTGCTCCGGCGTACCTTTAGCAACAATTGTGCCACCGCCTTCGCCACCTTCGGGTCCAAGGTCAATAATGTAGTCTGCACACTTTATAATGTCTAAATTGTGCTCAATAATTAAAACCGTATTCCCGCTGTCTGCAAGCTGATGAAGAATTTTAACAAGTTTATCTATATCCCACCAGTGAAGCCCGACCGAGGGTTCATCCATTAAATAAAGGGTCTTGCCCGTTGCACGCTTGTTTAACTCAAGCGCAAGCTTCACTCTTTGAGCCTCACCACCCGAGAGAGTTGTGGCGCTTTGCCCGAGTTTTATATAATCAAGACCAACGTCATAGAGTGTTTGCAGCCTGCTTGCTATTCTCGGCACGTTTTTAAAAAATTCTAAAGCCTCACCTACCGTCATATCAAGTACATCAGCTATACTTTTACCTTTATATTTGACCTCAAGGGTTTCTTGATTGTATCTTTTGCCCTTGCATACGTCGCATTTTACATAGACATCAGATAAAAAGTTCATCTCAATTTTTAAAACGCCGTCACCCTTACATTTTTCACATCTTCCGCCCTTAACGTTAAAGGAAAATCTACCTTGCTTGTATCCCCTGACTTTTGCCTCGTTTGTCTGAGCAAAAAGGTCGCGAATATAGGTAAAAACATCTGTGTATGTTGCAGGGTTTGAGCGCGGAGTTCTGCCAATCGGGCTTTGATCAACACAAACAATTTTGTCGATATTTTCAAAGCCCTTTATTTCATCCACCCCCTGAGGTTTCGGACGATTTGAGCGCAGAGAATGCATTGCATATTCGTTAATTAAATCTTGCACAAGAGTAGATTTACCGCTGCCTGAAACGCCGGTTACGGCAACAATTTTACCTAAAGGGATGTTAACATCGATATTTTTCAAGTTATTCAAGTGAGCATTTTTAACTTCCAAAAAATTACCGTTACCAAGGCGTCTTTCTTTTGGGACAGGTATTTCAAGCTCCCCGCTTAAATATTTACCGGTAATTGACTCTTTTGAATTCTCAATGTCTTTTTGAGTGCCGAAAGCTACGACATGCCCGCCTTCAACACCTGCCTTGGGTCCAATGTCGACGATATAATCAGCAGCTTTTATGGTATCCTCATCATGCTCAACCACAATCAAAGTATTACCGAGATTTCTAAGTTTTACAAGGGTACTAATGAGCATATCATTATCCCTTTGATGAAGTCCTATTGAAGGCTCATCCAAAACATAGAGCACTCCTGATAAACCTGAACCTATTTGAGTTGCAAGTCTTATTCGCTGAGCTTCCCCACCCGAGAGCGTTCCTGCACTTCTTGCAAGATTCAAATACCCCAAACCAACGTCAATCAAGAATTTTAAACGCAAACGTATTTCATCCAGTATTTGTTTTGCAATTGTTAATTTAAAATCATCCAAATTCAAATAAACTTCCTGAATAAAATCATAAGCTTTTGTGACAGACAAAAGACAAAACTCATGTATGTTTTTATCCATAATCGTAACAGCCAACGCAAAAGGATTTAAGCGTGCGCCGTTACATGCTTTGCAAGGAATTGAGGTCATATATTTTTGGATTTCGCCGCGAATTAAATCAGAATCGGAACCCTCGTAACGCTTTGTCAAAAAAGGTATTACGCCTAAATAGGCCATATAGTGGGTGTGGTAATTTTTAGTACCAAAATCCGCATAGCGCATTTTAATTTTTTCATCACCATTACCATATAAAATTATACCTTTTTGCGAAGGGGTCAAACTTTTAAACGGTGTATCAGGGTTAATTCCATAATGTTCACACACACAGTTTAAAATATCATAATAATACTGATTGCCCGTCTTTGCCCAAGGATAAATTGCACCTTCGTTAATTGATTTTGAAGGGTCGGGCACAACAAGCTCGGGGGTTATTTCAAAGTGCGCCCCTAAACCGTTACAAACTTTGCAAGCGCCGTAAGGGTTATTAAAACTCAACATTCTTGGTGTCAACTCTTCAAAACTCAAGTTGCATTTTGGACAAGCCAACTTTTCGGAAAAAATTTGTTCCCCTTGTCCTACTACATCAAGCACCATAAGCCCGTCAGAGCGCTGCAGAGCAACTTGCGAACTGTCAAAAATACGTGATTTTGCCGACTCTTTGACAACAATTCTGTCTATTACAACATCAATTGTATGTTTTTTTGTCTTATCAAGTTCAATTTCATCCTCATCAAGATTATATATTTGCCCGTCTACTCTTAAACGCACAAAACCTTCGGACTTTAGCCCTTGAATTGTCTGAACAAATTCACCCTTTTTGCCGCGAATAATCGGGGCAATTATTTGAATTTTAGTCCCCTCGCCAAGCGCCATAATTTTTGCAACAATTTCATCAATTGTCTGCGGGACAATAAGTTCGCCGCACTGAGGGCAATGAGGCGTGCCTACACGAGCATATAAAAGTCTTAAATAGTCGTAAATCTCTGTAATTGTACCAACAGTTGAGCGCGGGTTATTTGTGGTTGATTTTTGATCAATTGAAATAGCAGGCGAAAGCCCGTCAATATGCTCAACATCAGGCTTATCCATCTGCCCCAAAAACTGGCGCGCATAAGTTGAAAGGCTCTCTACATAACGTCTTTGCCCTTCCGCGAAAATAGTATCAAATGCAAGTGAACTCTTACCCGACCCTGATACGCCCGTAAAAACAATAAGTTCGTTTTTAGGTAACTCCAGTGAAACATTTTTTAAGTTGTGCTCTCTTGCACCTTTTATAACAATTTTATCGCTCATGCCTATATTATGTCACAAAAAAAATTGCAATAAATTTATGTATATATGTTATATATTTTCAATATATGGAATTATAATAATAGATTAGTTCTTCTCTTTCCACTCCTTCCTCCATATACAAATTTTTATTCTCGGTCGCCCCAATAAGGCGGCTTTTTTTTGCACTATTTCGGTAAAACCGCAATAGTAAAACATATTTGGAATAGTAAAAACGCAACAAAAATAAAGCGCAAGTAAACAAAGACAAGTTATAAAAATTACTGCGCCAAGCTCTCAAGTGCCGCTATTTTCATAGCTTTTGTATCGGGTGTTTGACCTGTCCAAATCTCAAAAGCCTTTTGTGCTTGGAAAACAAGCATATCAAGCCCGCCTGTATATCTTTTATTGCATTCCTGTGCATATTTTATCAATCTTGTTTTAATCGGGTTATAAACAATATCGTAAATAAAAGCATCATCATCAAGTGTTTTTATAGCCTGAAAATCGACAGGAGAAACACCTTCGAGAAAGTTTTTCATACCGACAGGTGTCGTATTAACAAGTATTTTATTGCCTGCTAAAGTATCCAAAAGCGTGTACGGCTTTAATTCTATTTTAATCTTCGGAAACTTTTGGCGCAAAATTTCAACATGATTATGAGAGTCTATAACATTTCTTGAATAAAAAGTAATTTTTGAAACACCAAGACTTACAAGACCTGCACATATTGCGCGAGCCGCACCGCCTGTACCTAAAACGGTTGCATAATTATCCCTTAAATTTGCCTTAACGTCATCTGGAATAGGCTTTACAAAGCCGTATATATCAGTGTTTGAACCTTCAAGATTTTTGTCTTCGGTAATTTTTACGGTATTAACCGAACCGATTAAATCAGCATTTGTATCAAATTTTGACAAAAAAAGAGTAATCGGAACTTTGTGAGGAATTGTAACATTAAACCCACTATAACCCTCAACTTTTAGGCGTTTAATTCTTGTAACGAGATTCTCCGGTTCTGTCGGCAATATATCGTAACTTCCGCTAAGTCCGCAGGTTTTAAGCGCGGCTTCATGAATAACCTTGCTTAATGAGTGTGAGAGCGGGTAGCCTATTATTGCAAGTTTATAATTGTCCGTCATTGTTCATCCTCTCTCATATCGCGCGAGTATTTGCATTCTTTGTTTGAACAAGCTATTTTATTACCCTTTTTAAGGAATTTTTTAACCAGCAAACTGCCGCAATCGGGGCATTTTTCCCCTGTAGGCTCTGACCAAACAACAAAAGTACAATCAGGATACTTTGAACAACCCCAGAAGAGTTTTCCATAGCGAGATTTTCTCTGTATTAATTCACCATCGCGACCTTCTTTTTCGCAAACAGGACACTTAACCCCTGATGAAATAACAATACCTTTTCTTGCTTTGCAATTTTCATTCAAACATTGGTAATATTTACCGTAGGGCCCTGTTTTTATAACTGTTTCCCCGCCGCATTTTTCGCACTTATAATCGGTAGGTTCATCAGCTACAGGCTCTTTTGCCTGACCATCTAGCGGCAGAGCCGTTTTGCACTCGGGATATCCTGAGCATGCCAAAAACTGCTTGCCAAATCTGCTTGTTTTAACAACCATCTTGCGACCGCAATTAGGACAATTAACTTCCGATTCTATGACAACATTTTCCATATTTTCTTTTGCATCATTTACGGTTTTTGAAAAAGGCTGCCAAAATTCTTTCAAAACTTTTACCGATTCTGCTTTATCCTCGGCTATTTCATCCAGTTTTAACTCCATGCCCGCAGTAAATTTATAGTCCATAATATCGCTAAAATGTTTTACCAACTGAGAACACACTGTTCTACCTAAGATTGTGGGTTTTAGGGCTTTTTCAAGCTTTTCCACATAACCGCGCTGCTGAATTTTTGTAATAATGGGCGCATAAGTTGAAGGTCTGCCGATACCGTACTCCTCAAGCGCTTTTACAAGGCTTGCCTCGGAGTATCTTGGCGGCGGTTGGGTAAAATGCTGCTCGGGATTTAATTTAACAAGCTCAAGTTCATCTCCCACTTCAAGTTCGGGGAATTTTTGGATAACTTCTTCCTCATCATCCTGATAAACCTTTAAAAAGCCGTCAAAAACAACTTTTGATGAGCCAATTTTGAAAATATAATCTCCTGCTGCAATATCAACCGTTAAGTTTTTAACTTGCGCATTAGACATTTGAGAGGCCATAAACCTTGACCAAATAAGCTTGTAAAGTCTGTACTGCTCTGATGTTAAATATTTTTTTATGCTCTCAGGGGTTTTTTCAACATAAGAGGGACGAATTGCCTCGTGAGCATCCTGAACATTTTTCTTTTTGGTTTTTGCATAATCATTTGGCGTTTTGGGATAATATTTCTCACCAAAATTATAAGTAATAAACTCTTTTGCCGCTGCTTGCGCATCGTCTGAAATTCTTGTAGAGTCTGTTCTCATATAGGTAATTAAACCGACAGCACCGTCCTCGCCAAGTTCAATACCCTCGTACAATTTTTGTGCTATTTGCATGGTTTTTGAAACGCCGTATCCAAGCTTTGAACTTGCTTCTCTTTGCAGAGTTGATGTTATAAAAGGCGCTTGGGGTTTTCTTTGAGAATCTCTCGGGGTAATTTTTGCAACTTTATACTTTGCCCCTTCAAGCTCTTTTAAGATTTTATCGATTTCATCTTTATTTTTTATTTCAAGTTTTTCGTCTTTATCATTTTCATTTACTTTGCGAGCAAGCATAGCCTCAAATTCAAAGTTATTTTTTGATAAAATTGCGCCCAAGCTCCAGTATTCAACGGGTACAAAAGCTTCAATTTCGTCCTCTCTCTCGCAAATCATCCTAAGTGCGACAGACTGCACTCTGCCTGCAGAGAGTCTGTAATTCCTGAGTTTTTCCCATAAAATAGGACTTATTTTAAAACCTACAAGTTTGTCTAAAATCTGTCTTGTTTGTTGAGCTTTAACTTTTAACATGTCAATTTGACCGTAATGCTCGACAGCCTCTTTTATTGCCTTTGGAGTTATTTCATTAAAGACAATTCTAAAGACCCTGTTCTCGGGCACTTTTAAAACTTGGCTGACATGCCATGCTATTGCTTCACCTTCTCTATCAGGGTCGGATGCAAGATAAACTCTGTCAACCGTTTTAGCTATTTTATTAAGGTTATCCACAACTTTTTTCTTCTCGGGAATAATTTCAAAAGTCGGTTTAAAATCGTTATCAATATCAAAACCCAAGCCCTTTGAAGGCAAATCACGTATGTGACCCATTGAGGCTTCAATTATAAAATCATTTCCAAGAATTTTTTTGATAGTTTTTGACTTTGCGGGAGATTCCACTATTACCAGTGATTTTCCGCTAGTTTTTTTTGCTGTTTTTGCGGGCATTATTCTCTCTTTTAGTTTGAAACGTAGTACTTAGCGTTAATTTGTTTAATTAAACCCTTTAATTCCATTCCTGTCAAGCACACCATAAGCTCGCCAGATTGAATATTAAGTTTTGAACAAAGAGCGTCAAAACTCAAGGGTTCAATTTGTATTGTATCAAAAACATTTTTTTCGACACCTTCCAATTTAATTTTTTTGTCATTTTGTTCAAGAGTCCAGTTAAGACAGTCATAAATATCGTTTGCGCAAGTAACAATTGAGGCACCGTTTTTAATTAAATAATAAATTCCTTCGCAATTCGGATTTGATATAAGCCCCGGCATACACATAAGTTCTCTTGCTTGTTCAAGAGTCAAATTAGCACTAATCATAGCGCCGCTTTTAAGTGCAGCCTCCGCAACAAGAGTACCGTAAGACATGCCTGTAACTATCCTGTTTCTTTGCGGAAAATTTTGTGCCATAGGGGCAATTGATGGGGCAAATTCGCTCAAAATAACTCCTGAGCCTTCTTCGATTTGTTTATATAAATTTTTATTTGATGACGGGTATTCAAAATCAAGACCCGAACCTATTACACCTATTGTTTTAAGATTATTTTTAATTGCGCAAGCATGAGCTGTAGCATCTATTCCGTACGCAAGACCGGAAACAATTGTTACATCCGTATTTTGCATTTGCGAAATAATTTTTGCCAAAGACTCCTTAGCATTCTCGCTTGCTTTTCTTGAACCGACAATTGCAAGAGTACGATTTAAGTTTATCCCCTCAAAACTTCCTTTATAATACATTGCAAGAGGATAATCAGGAATTTGTTTTAAAAGCTTGGGATAATTTTCATCCTCAAAAGTTAATATATTATATCCTTTTTTAATTGCACTTTCATATTCAAAATCAGGGTTTATTTTTTCTTTTTTTGATAAAAAACTTTTTGGAATGCTCACATCAGGGTTATCAAGGGAAAATTCTTGCAATTGAGCCTTTTTACATTCCCAAAAAGATTGAATATCGTAATCAAAAAATTCAAAAAGCTTGGCTTTAAAATAATTAGAAACTCCCAAAAGAGCAATTGCTGCCGCATAGTACTTGTTTTTGTCTTGACTAATCAACCTTTGCTGCATTTTTTTGACCCCTTTTGAAAAGCATAAGCTCTTTTTCAAGTGCTTTTACATTGTATGTAAGAGTTGATGGAGATTTAATTGCTTTTGTAAGATTTTTCTCATACAATTCATAATTTTGAGCTTTTTCATACACTTTTGCAGCAAGATAGTAAAAGTCCCCTTGGCTCCCAAACTGTTTTAAAACAGCAGCAATAAACCTTAGTGCCTGTTTTTCATCCCCTGTATTTATATATATTTTTGCCAGCAACTTGCAGGCATCAATGTCTTTTTTATTTTTCTCTATTGCTTTTCTTAACATTAAAATAGAGTTTTTTACGTCATTATTCTCCCAGTATATTTGTGCGATGTTATAATAAGCCCAAGAATAATCAGGCGAAAGCTCTATTACTTTTGAATATTCCTCAAAAGCCTTCTGAGTATCCCCTTCTTTTTTATACTCCTGAGCAAGGTGAAAATGCGCAAAATAATCACCGTAATTGTTTTCTATAGCCTTTTTAAAACACTTTATGGCATTTTGCGACTCACCTTTTTTGGCATACAAAACACCGATTGAAAAAAATGCATTTGAATCGTCATTATTAATGCAAATTACCTTTTTGAAATTCAGCATAGCCTCATCATCCATGCCGTTTGCCTCATAAGCAAGCGCAAGGTTGTATAAAAAATCAGGATCATCGCCCTTCAACTCAACTGCTTTTTTATAGGCATTTAGAGCATACTTTGGATGTTTTAACTTTTCCCAACAAATTCCGGCGTTAAAATACAAATTGGCATCATTCGGGAAAACCCCTAAAAGATAGCTTAGATGCTTCATTGCAGCCTGATCAAACCCTAAATCCATGCACAAAACGGCAAGCTCACGTCTTGCCTGAAAATTCGCAGGGTCATTCTCAATGGTTTTTTTTAAACTCTCAAACCTTTGAATTTCGTTCATTTCCAGTCTGATTCTTCAGCATCCAAATCAAGTATTGTAGAACCGTCCTCATCAGTTGTAATAACAGGCTTTTTAGCTACAACACTTTCTTTTAATTCGCTTTCAAGTTCGTCATCATCAACATCTTGGATAATTTTTTCAATAACAAGTTGTGCCATATCAAGCGCCACTTTTTGTTTTGTTTCAGGTGAACACTTTTCGAGCATTTGTATTGCGGTTCTGACAGTTGATTCTATATCGTACCAACGTCTTTGCCCTCTTTGTATTCTGCCGTCTTCAACAGCATTCATAATGTCTTCCACATTCTCGTACTTATGATCATTAATGTTGTGTTCTATAATTACTTTAATTAAATTGAGTGCAACTGCTATCTGACTTGGTTCATCAGATGTTGACAGGGTACGCATAGACATGGAAAGGACGGGATCCTTGTCATACCAACGTTGAAAATATTCGTTCATCATCTCTCCTTTTATACTAACTTTGCTTATAAATTACACCACAGCCTGCTTTTGGATAGTTCCACTCAATTGCATTATATGGGCAAGCCACACGACATGCACCGCACTCAAGGCAATTTTCGTATTCTACATTAATAATATTTTTGCTCTCATCATATGTATATACACCGGCGGGGCAAATATATGTGCAACAACGATTTTCGCAGTTGCGACACTTTTGCTCATCCACTATAAGATGTGGTTCACAGTCACAATTATACTTGATTGTTGTCAATTTGTCCTCAATTGATTTTTTCTTAATATTTTCTTCGCTCATTTTAAAACTCCAAAAATACAACTCAAAAACGCCTTTATGTCCCAAAACAGCTCTTTTAGGCTTCTGCCTCTAATAAAATCAATTATAAGCCCTCTAAACTCGTCGCGTTTTGGTACACAATTTGCACCGCAAAAAATCTTAAAAAATTCACTTGCAAACTCAGGGTAATAATTCATAAGCGAATTTGTCCTCAAATAAAGATTTTCCATAACATTTTGATAAGATTTTAAATCTTTTAATATAAAAGATTTTTCAAGCTTTTTCCCGTAAAGACTCAGGGTTTTTTTGGAATAATCTTTTATTTTAACAGCATATGCAGCTGTTTCACCTGCGAATTTACCGCTTATTAGTGCATAATTTGTACCTTCAAAATGAATGCCGTTTACAAAACCGGCAGCATCACCAACCAGCAAAACCCCGTTTTTGTATAGTTTTGGCAGTTTTTTGTATCCGCCCTCGGGAATTAAGTGTGCGCTGTATTCCAAAAGCTCACCGCCTTGAATAAGAGGGCTTACAACAGGGTGTTCTTTCAATTTTTCAAGCAAATCAGAAGGGTTAAGCTCGTATTTTGTTAAATCTTCAAGATTTAATCCTAATCCCAAAGATACGCAATCGTCATAAGTATACATAAAACCAAGACCGAAAGGGGCATCTTTAAGTCCTAAACCGCCTAAAAAATTCCTTGCCGCACCGTTTTTTGAGCCGTTTTTAATATTAAAGCGCTCCTCCAGTGTTTCTTTTGAAAGCTTAATTGTTTCTTTTATGCTCAATACCATATCTTTTGGTTCATAGTCTTTTCTTAAACCCGTTTGTCTTGCAAGGAGAGAATTTACACCATCAGCCAAAATAACCACACTTGCCTCGATTTTCTCAAGCTCGGTTTGAACTCCGCATACACAATCTTCTTTTATTATTAAATTTTTCACAAGGGTCGACGGGGCAAAATAAACCCCTTCCTCTTTTGCTTTTTCAACAAGCCACAAGTCAAACTTGGAGCGATAAATACTTGCGCTTTTTTTTGCCTCCGGAAAATCACAAGAAACATCAACACTTGAGTTATCCGTCAAAAGCGACCAAGTGTGCTTATTTATATAACGTTCAATCGGAGCTTGCTCCCAAGAATCCGGAAAAATCTCTTTAAGAGCAGTTAAAAAAACGGCACCGCCAATCATGTTTTTTGTGCCTACATGACCTGAGCGCTCGACAAGCAAGGTTTTTGCACCGCACCTTTTTGCACTGAGTGCGGCACTAACGCCGGCAGGGCCTGCGCCTACAACAATTACATCAAACTTTTGTACCTCTGTATCCTCCATAAAATAATTATACAAGCTATTTTGCACAATGACAACGATTTTAATAAGTAAATCAAGAGAGTAATTTACTTTTTTAACTTTTTTATTTTTTTTGTTTGTGCTAAATTATGCGTATTATGAAAACTGCTGATGAAATTAGAGAAGAATTTTTAAGCTTTTTTGAAAAAAAGCACAACTCAAAAAGGGTAAAAAGCTCGTCGCTTATACCCGATAACCCTACAATTTTACTTACAACCGCAGGTATGGTGCAATTTATACCGTACTTTTTAGGTTTGGAAAAATTCCCTTATGACCCGCCAAGAGCAACATCTTGTCAAAAATGTGCAAGGGCAGGCGGAAAAGACTCCGACATTGAAAATGTAGGCAGAACGCCAAGACACCATACATTTTTTGAAATGCTCGGCAATTTCAGCTTTGGAGATTATTTCAAAGAGGAAGTAATACCTTGGTCTTGGGATTTTGTAACAAATTATTTAAAATTAGATAAAAATCGCCTTTGGATTACTATTTATGAAGATGACGACGAAGCAGGCGAAATTTGGCAAAAAGCAGGTGTACCCAAGGAAAGAATTATTAAAAAAGGCAAAAAGGACAACTTCTGGGGCCCTGTCGGCATCTCGGGTTCATGTGGTCCTTGCAGCGAAATACACTACGACTTGGGCGAACATTTAAAATGTTCCGATGATTGTTCAATCGCAACTTGTGAATGCAACAGATGGGTTGAAATTTGGAACCTTGTATTTACTGAGCTTTTCCAAGATGAAGAAGGCAACCTTACACCCCTTGAAAAGAAAAATGTTGATACCGGTATGGGGCTTGAGCGCATTGCAATGGTATGCCAAGGAGTAGACTCTACATTTGAAACGGATTTGCTAAAACAAATTTTAGATAAAGTTTGTGAAATTACAGGCAAAAAATACAAAGAAAACGACAAAACGGACATTTCACTCAGAATAATAACAGACCATGCCCGCTGTGTAAGTTTTATGATAGCAGACGGTATTTTACCTTCGAATGAAGGCAGAGGCTATGTTTTGAGGATGATACTTCGTCGAGCATTGCGCCATGGCTACATTTTGGGTCTTGAATTACCTTTTATGCAACCTGTTATTGATAAAGTAATTGATATATACAAAGGTGCATATCCCGAGCTCAAGGAAAACAGAGCAAAAATTCAAGACACAATTAAAAAAGAGGAAGAAAGGTTTAATCTGACACTAAAGCGCGGCTGGACGCACATAGAAGAATTGATCAAAAAGATTAAATCGGAAAATAAAAATGAAATCTCCGGCGAAGAAGCTTTTAAACTTTATGATACATACGGTTTCCCGCTTGAGTTAACAAAAGAAATTGCGGATGAAAATTCGCTAAAAGTTAACGAAGAAGATTTTCAAAAAAACATGCAAGAACAAAAAGACCGCGCAAGAGCGTCGGTTCAAAAAATCAGTCTTGTAGACGACCTTGTATATGTTAATAATCCCGCAACAGAGTTTTTGGGATACGAGCAAAACTCTTGCAGGGCAACGGTTATAAATGTCATAGAAAATGATGATACGCTGGATATAATTCTGGATAAAACCGTGTTTTATGCACAAAGCGGCGGCCAAGTAGGCGATGTTGGCGTTATTATGAAATCCGACTGTGACACAAAAATTGAGGTAATCGAAACATTTAAAGTGCAAGACGTTTTTGTACACAGAGTCAAAAAAGATGCGCAAATCAAAAAAGGCGACCAAGTTTTGGCACTTATTGACTTTAAAAGAAGGCGAGAAATTGAAAAACATCACTCTTTAGCACACTTGCTACAGGCTGCACTTATAAAAGAGCTTGGAGATGAAGTTCATCAGGCAGGTTCACAAGTGGAAGAAAACCGCACCAGATACGACTTTTCACTTTCACGCGCTATGAGCAAAGATGAAATTAAAAATGTTGAAAATACAATAAATGACTGGATAAACCAAGGAATTGAGCGCAAAACGGAAGTTATGCCGATTGAAGAAGCAAGGCTGACAGGCGCTATGGCTCTTTTTGGTGAAAAATACGGTGATATGGTACGCGTAGTAAGCTTCGGAGAAGAAAAATGCATCTCAAAAGAACTCTGCGGAGGTTGTCACGTTAAAAACACAAAAGATTTACGACTTGCAAAAATAGTATCGGAAAGCGCTATTGCAGCAGGTGTAAGGCGTATTGAGATTTTGTGTTCAAATTCTGCTTTTGACTATTTAAGTGAAAAAGCAAGTATTATCGATGAAATTGCGCACAAAAACAAAATTCCCTACACCCAAATTGAGGATAAAATTGAAAAAATTGAAGCTCAAAACCGCGAATTAAGCGCAAAAGTAGGCGAACTGGAATCAAAAATAGCGCAATCAAGCTTTGCCTCATTTATTTCAAAAGCCCAAGACATTGAAGGCGGAAAGCTTTTCATATCAAAAATCGAAGACTTTGCACCCAATGCAATTAAAACAGGCATTGAATTATTCGCTAAAAAGCTCGGCGAGAGCATTATAGTTCTGTGCTCGATAAAAGAGGACGGAAGCGCTTTTGTAATTGCAAAAGTCAGCGATTCTTTTGTTAAAAAAGGAATTCAAGCCGGTAAAATAGTTGGAGAAATAACCAAGAAAATGGGCGGAGGCGGCGGAGGCAGACCTCAAATGGCTCAAGGGGCAGGAAAAGACGCTACCAAGGTTGATGAAATTCTTGCAGATATTGAAAATTCAATAAAATCAAGTCTATAACTTGTAAAGAATTTCTTTGACTTTATTCTTTGGAAAATCAAAAAAAGCACATAATACATTGATTATATCTTTATCGCAAAGCCTTAAACTCTTTAGAGTTGAGGCTTTTTCAATTATTTGACTTTCAATGTCAAAATTTTGCTCAAAATGTACCATGCACACAAATTCACCCTTTTGCGTGAGATTTTCCAAAACCTCTTTAACAGGAGCAGTTTTTATTTCTTCAAATTTTTTTGTTAATTCGCGCCCATAGCTCAAAACAGCCTGCGGACGAAGTTTTGCAAGAATTTTTAGTGTTTCTTCCATCCTGTTTGGACTTTGATAAAAAACAAGATTTTCTGCTTTATTTTTTAAAAAAATTTCTTCAATCTGTCCCTTAACTCTGGGTAAAAAACCGACAAACTTAAAGTTTTCACCCATCCTTTGTACAGACTGTAAAAGGGCAATAACCGCACTTGCGCCGCATATTGGAATAACTCTAAAGCCTGCCTCAACAACACTTTTTACAAGTATTTCGCCCGGGTCTGAAACAAGGGGAGTTCCGGCATCAGACACAAGTGCAACACTTTTGCCCTCTTTTAAATATCCCAAAAACAGCTCAGTACGCTTATTTTCACTAAACTTATGATAACTTATAAGCCGAGTCTTAATGTCGTATTTTTCGCAAAGTCTTGATGTAATTCTTGTGTCCTCGCAAGCAATGACATCGACACTTTTTAGCACTTCAAGCGCGCGAAAGGTAATATCGCCAAGGTTACCAATGGGTGTAGCAACGGTATAAAGCGCTGTTTCTATTTCACCTGCCAAGTTGTACCTTCTTTTGAATCTTTGAGCAATATGCCGCACTTGTCAAACTCATCGCGGATTAAATCTGATTTTGCCCAGTCTTTATTATCTCTTGCAGCTTTTCTTATTGAAATAATTTTCTCTATTGCCTCATTGGCGCAAATATTTTCATCAATTTCAAAAGTTTTGTACAACGGTAAAATCATTTCTCTAAGTTCACTTTCGCACACTTCTTTCTTTGCAAGTGAAAAATCAAATCCCAAAACTTCGCCAAGAGTAATGAGTGTACTTGCATAGAGCCTTGCTTCTTTTTCATCCGAGGCTTTTTTAACCTTATCCGCCACAGCAAACAATACGGCAAGAGCCTTTGACGTGTTTAAATCATCATCCATTGCAAGCTTAAAGGCATTAACTGACTCCTCGTCGACTTCATCTGTTTTATTGTAACCACAAGCAGCGCCTATCAGTCTTTTTGCACCTGCAGCAGCAGAATTAAGCGCCTCGTCGTTAAATTCTACAGGCATTCTGTAGTGATTTGTCAAAATAAAAAACCTTATAGCATTTGAGTCATATTTTTTCAATAAATCATCAATTGTTAAAAAGTTGTTCAAAGACTTTGACATTTTTTCTTTATTTATTGTCACAAATCCGTTATGCAGCCAATAATTTACAAATTTACATCCGTTAGCACACTCGCTCTGGGCAAGTTCGTTTTCATGGTGCGGAAAAGTTAAGTCAGCTCCACCTGCGTGGATGTCTATACTGTCACCCAAGAATTTTTTACTCATAGCCGAGCATTCAATGTGCCACCCCGGACGACCCAAGCCCCAAGGGCTTTTATAGCCATGCTTTTCGTCTTTTTTCCACAGGGCAAAATCAAGCGGCGATTTTTTCTTCTCGTCAGTGTCAACTCTTGCACCTGCCATCAAATCATCAATAGGTTGTTTTGAAAGTTGCCCGTATTTTTTATATTTTTCAACTTCAAAGTATACATCACCGTCAACAGGGTAGGCAAAACCGTTATCTATGAGTTTTTTAACCATAGCAATCATCTCGCCTATTGTCTTTGTAGCACGCGGCTCTACATCAGGTTTAAGACAATTTAAGCCCTTCATGGAATTCTCAAAAGATGCATAAAATTCTTTTGTAATGTCTTCAGGCAAAACTCCCTGCATGTCGGCTTTTTTGAGAATTTTATCATCGACATCGGTTACGTTTCTGCAGTATGTGGTATTATAACCTAAGAACTTTAAGTAACGGTATAATACATCCCAAGTTATATAACACCTTGCATGTCCCAAGTGAGCCTTATCGTATACGGTAGGCCCGCAGACATACATTTTTACTTTTTTATCCTCAAGCGGGATAAATTCTTCCAATTTGTTTGATAATGAATTATAAAATTTAAGCATAGACATATTCTAATATAAACAATTTTATATTAAAATAGCAAGTGAGATTATAGTTTTTGGAGTAAGTATGAAAAACACTGTTGTTGTTGGAGCGCAATTCGGCGATGAAGGAAAGGCTAAAATAACCGACCTTCTTGCTCATCAAGCCGATTTTATTATCCGTTATCAGGGCGGATCAAACGCGGGACACACCGTTGTGGTAGATGACAAAAAATACAAATTTCACCTAATCCCCTCGGGCATTTTATATCCTGATAAAATCTGCTTTATGGGAGCAGGAGTTGTTATTTGCCCCGAGGACTTCAAAAAAGAAGTTGATGAAATAATTTCTCAAGGGGTAAGTTTTGATCAAATAAGAAAAGCTTTGAGAATCAGCCCCTTAGCACACATAACAATGCCTTATCACAGAGCAATTGACGGTTGGTGCGAAACAGATTTGGGCGAAAAGAAAATAGGCACAACAAAAAAAGGTATAGGTCCGACATACACAGACAAATATGCTCGTTGCGGCATAAGGGTAGAGGATTTGTTTGACGAAAATCTTTTATCAGACAAGCTTGATGTAATTTTGCCAATGAAAAACAAAGAATTACAAAATGTATACGGACTTAAAACATACACTAAAGAAGAAATTTTAAAAATCTGCAAAGAGTACAAAGAAATTTTTACGCCTTATGTTTGCTTTAACTGGCAAGAGGTGATAGCTGACGCCAAGAAAAACAAGACCATACTTTTTGAAGGCGCACAAGGAGTAATGCTTGATATTGACTATGGCACATATCCTTATGTTACAAGCTCAAACCCTGTTGCAGGAGGAGCAGCCATAGGCGGGTCAATGGGTCCTTTGGTTATCCAAGAAGTAATTGGGGTATTTAAAGCATACACGACTCGTGTCGGTGAAGGGCCTTTTGTAACCGAGCTTACGGATGAAACAGGCAAAACAATACAGCAAACAGGGGCAGAATACGGCACAACAACAGGCAGGGCAAGACGTTGCGGTTGGTTTGACGCGGTATTTGGAAAATACAGCGTACTTGTCGGGGGTATAAGCTCTGCTGCAATTACAAAGTTGGATGTTTTTGACAAATTTGATGAAATTAAAATATGCACAGGATACAAAAACAAAAAGACTTGCGAAATTATCAAACAATATCCGACAAAAGTGGCTACGCACTACAATTACGAGCCTGTTTACGAAAGGTTTAGAGGCTGGAAAACAGACATTTCAAACATAAGGAAGTTTGAAGATTTACCTGAAGCTGCTAAAGTTTACATAGAAAAAATTGAAGAACTCTTGGGAGTTCCGGTAAAAATCATCAGTGTTGGTCCAAACAGAGATCAAACAATATTCAAATAAACTGATAATTTGCTAAAAGACGCTTAACATCGGAAGTTATAATTAAATCGGGGTTTTGCACACAAAAATCGTCAAGTATTGTAACTGCAGCCCCGATTTTATTTTGTTTCAAATAAATTAAACCCAGAATAATGGCACTATAGGGATTTTTATCCTTTTGTGAAAGATGATATGTAACTTTTGAGTTTAAAATCCCTCTTGCTTCGTACACATTTACGAGATTTTTATAATAAACAAAATTCATGCAATCACCCAAAAGTGCCTGTTCAAAACATTTTTGAGCCCACATTGGAAAAAGTTTATTGTTATTTAGGGCATACATTCTCATATACACCTGCCCTAAATTGTTATAATAAACGCTTGTTGCTTGAACGTTAGGATTTAGCGCAATGGCAATTTTAAACTCTTTCATTGCAGCCTCCAAATCGCCCTCTTTCATAAAAATTACACCCTGATTGTTATGTTGCTTAGCGTTTCTTGTTGCATCGATTGTTGAAATTTCACTGATTGCAACATTAAAAGAGGACATAAAAACAACAAAGAGAATAAAAATTCTACAGTATAATTTCCATACCTTCTTTAGCAAATTCTATTCCGTTCATTTTGTTTGAAAACTCTTTTTCAAGCATTTCAAGTGTAGTATCATCATAATTTGGGTCATAATGGAAAAAGAACAGTCTTTTTGCTTTTGCCAACTTCGCACTCTCAAGCGCCATTTGATAAGTCGAATGTCCATAACCCTGCTTTGGCGCAACAGGAGAAACATAGTCCTGATGAGTATATTGTGCATCATGAATTAATACGTCACAGCCGTAGGCAAATTCAATAAAGCGCTTATCCGAACCTACATAACTTTCCTTATCGGTTGCATACACCAACACTTTATTATTATAAGAAATTTTCATACAAAGACAACCGTTCTTAGGATGCGCTTGAGTTTTATAAAAACTTACCACAATATCATCTGTGCTATAGTCACTTGGACAAAAATCACTCAAATCAATAATTTTTGCCTTTTCGCCTTTTTTTATAACCACAACTTTGGAATCATTCAAATTCTCTATATTAAATGTACATTTAACATCATCAATCCCAAGCGGGAAAACCCTGTCAAAAAGAACATCTTGCAGAGTGTCTTTTAAATCTTCGTTACTTACATTCAAACCAAAGACGTTAATTTTTGAACCGCGCACAAATACAGGTTTAAAAAACTGCAAACCCTGAATATGGTCTTGGTGAACATGGCTCAAAAGTATTGTAGCTTCAATGGTTTTTCTGTCATTCTGCTGCTGCGAGCTTAAAATATGCTCTCGCACAAGTTCATTGCCTAAATCAACAATACCTGTACCGGCGTCTAAAACCAACAAATTCTCACCCAAGCCAACTTCAACACAAGATGTGTTGCCGCCAAACCTTAGAAAATTTGCTCTCGGAGTGGGGTAAGAACCTCTTACACCTCTGAATTTTACCTTAAAATCTTGCTCCACTACAGCATATCCTCATTAAATTCTTCAATGCGCTCTTTTAATATTTCATTGGCAATATCGCTTGCCGTAGTATCATTTTCCTGTTGCGGCAAATTCTCATTCTCATCTTGAGCGTTACTCTCTACATCCCCTACGGGAACTTCATCGGGCATATATTCGCCTTGTTGCTGTTCTATAACTTCTTGATTGTCTTTTTTAGACCTTTGCCACCAGTGTTTTTTCTTTTTTGGTTTTACCTGCTCAACATCTTGCTCATCAAGATTCTGTTCGAGGGTTTCATCCTTGTTAACTTTCTCCTTTTTCACTTTTTCTTTTTTTAAGGGTTTTACATAAGGCTTTCTTAATGTAAAGTTTAAATCTCTGTCCTTATGAGTGCCGGAAAATGTAGTTGCAGCAATTGTACTTGCCTTTGCACGCTCAACAACATCTAACAAATTTGTTTGGTGAAAGGTGATTTTAAAATCTGTCCTATCTCTGTAATTGGTAATTTTAATCTGCCTAAATGCATTAGGATAGCTGACTAAAGAGGGTGAGTTTATAAAGATTATGTTCTTCTCCCTGACTATTTTTGTTGCATGATAATGTCCCGATAAAATTACTATAGGGTTTTTATATTTTTTTAAAATATCAAGATACGCTTGAGCATTTACAATACTGTGGTCATCACTTTTAAAAGGTTCAAGTGGAGGATGATGTTGAAAAATAACAACGACCTTGTCTTGGTTTTGGGCAAGTTCATTATCTAAAAAAGCAAGCTGCTCATCGCTTATATAACCGTTTGCCGTCACTTCATTTCTTATGACAGGATCCAGAACTATAATCCTGTAATCTGTTTTTGGACTAAAGGCGTAAAATGTGCCATCAAACATATAGTTTCTGTTGCATTTTTTTACAAAATCCAAAACCTCATTTATTTTCATACCCGAAGAACACTCATCACTATCGGATAAACATACCGCACTGTCATGATTACCAAAAGTAACAAGTGAAGGGTAATTCAAATCAGACAATATTGTAAAAAAATCTTTGTAATTTTCAAGCGTAGGAATATCAACCATATCACCCGTAAACATAACAAAATCGAGCCCTGCGATTTTGTTAACGGATAAAATTGCATCCTTTAAAAGTTCACGAGAAGAAGATAACATCTTGTATGATGTGTCTTCTCTATCCGCTATGTGAGCGTCACTTATTTGAACAATATTAAGTGTCATATTTCTAAACGAAAATGCACTTGAGGGCATAACGTTTAGAAATATCAAAAACACTATTAAAACTAAATTCCTGACAGTTTGTTTAAAATTCATATTCTAAATCAACTTTTCCAATCTTTGAATTAAATCAGCATTTTGTGAAGCAAAATCTCTTCCGCGAGCCTTTATCGCATATACAAGCGCAAGCGGCAAATTAAGCGCATCACCTGATTTTACTTTTTCAAAATAAAACTCTTCAAAATTATCCGGAAGCCTTAGTGTCCAGTTGGGATCGCCCGATGTGCCCGGGACATTGTATACTTCATTAATTCCAAAGAAATCCGTAAAGAAAATTTGCAAATTCTGCGCTTTTGAGGCAAAAATTTCGACAAGCTTTGAAAAAGCAAGGAATTTTTCATCAGTATATAATTTATGCCTAATCATATCCTGACCGTCAAATTCATTGTACAAATCTTCCATTAAATTGCGAACATGCGGGTGCATTTTATCGGTATTAACCATTTTTGAAGCCCACATCCTAATAGGTTCATTATCATGTGTTCCAACCATTGCCCAAGAATTTGGAACAATATTTTTGCAACGGTAAGGATGATCTTCTTCCTCAGCCACAACAAATTGAACAAGTTTCATGCCTTGAAGTCCGTACTGCTTCATAACCTGCTCTACAGGATAAGTAAGCGTACCCAAGTCCTCTGCAACAATTGCGTCTTTATTTAAACCGCACTCATTTGCAGCAGCAATAACGATTTTTTCTATCATCGCACCATAAGACTTTATCTGCTCATCGCTCAATTGCTTTATCCATTTTTCCTCATCAGGTTTAAATTCGTTATCAATATCATCAAGCGTTGCAATTGAGTATTTTTTCAGCTCCTGATGCTGAGGTGAAGAATAGAGTCTGCCCGCGCCTTCTTCTATTTTTGGAAGCGCACCTTTTTTGTACACCCAAGGGTCAATAAGCCCTACCGTATGGTCGATTCTTACGCCACCGGGATTTTCTTTAAACATTTTTAAATATAACTTATATAAAAGTTCACCCGCAGGACCTAATGAGCCGTCTTTGTTAAAAAGTTTTTCAGGATCCACAACACTAAAGCCCCAAGCCTGTCCGTCTTTAGAGAAATAATCAGGCGGACAACCCAAGGACCAGCCCTCTTTAAATAAAGCCTGATAAGCCCAGTTATCTCTGTCTGAAAAAGCGACTTGCCTGTCGGCAATGAGCTTTATGCCCTTGTTTTGTGCATATTTTAGAGTTTGCTCACCCTGGATGGCTACTATGAACTGAGCTAGTTTATATTTTTCAATGGTATCTTTATATTTTTTTGAAATTTCTTCGATTCGCTTCTTTGTCTCTTTTGTATTTTGAGCAAGCACAACTTTATCTGTTTCATTTTGCCACTGGGGCCAATAGTCGGAATTATTTTCTATGCAAAATGCTTCATAAAGTGCATCGTTATTGAGCCAAAAAGCATTTTCTTTCTTAAACTTATCAAACTTTTTTTTCAAGTTTGATGAAGCTTTTTTTATAAATTTTTTGTAAACTTCATCCATGGCAGCTTCAACGCGTTCAATTGTGTATACATACGATGCCCTGTTTGTACCTTTTGAGGGATTATTTTCAACAATATTGTTTAAAGTTTCTTTGCTCAGTAAATTTTCCCACTCACCTGTAGTTAAAGCTTGCAGGTTGATAAATAGAGGATTTTTGGAAAAAACCGTACCGCAATACGGAGAGGGGTCCGACATTTTTGTTTTTCCTGCAGGACCTAACTGCAGTGCATTAAAAACACCGCTCATAAAATCAAAAACACGTTTTGCACCTTGAGAATTATATGTACCAAAACCCGTATTTTCACCATCTGATGAAGGGAAACTTACACCATGCAATATAAGTGCAAGATTTTTTTTATCCAATACCTTTAGAGCTTCACTAATTGTTTCTTTATACTCTTGTGACAATTCAAAATTTTCTTTACACAACATTTTCAACCTTTCTTCCCAAATATTTTTTTTAATAACTTGTCATACCCCGCTTTTGTAAATATTCTCTTACACAGTTCAGTGAACTTTGAACAATACGGGTTATTCTGGAGCTTGACAAACCTACTTGTGCCGCAATTTGTTTTACTTGCATATTGCGATAAAACCTGTACTCCATAATAGTCCTATCCTTTTGAGGAAGTGTCGCAATTGCCTCTCTTATAAGTTTGCCCAACTCTGAAATTTCAGCTTTTTCATCCGGAGTTGCAGAGTTATCCTTTATAAAATCAAAAGGAGAATCGTTGTCAGAAGACGCCGCAGCAATCGAGTCTATAGACAAAATTGTTTCATAAATTGCTTCTCTGACCTTATTTGGGGAGACATCCAGACTTGAGTTATCATTTGTTTGATACTCATCCTCATCACTTTCTTCTCGTTTATGTTTAAGTGTATACCACTTATAGCGATTTCTCAGTTCATTTCTTATTGCCCAACGGACTGCAGTTGCGATATATGATGTATTATACCTTTGCAACTGCTCGGGGGTTTTATTTTTAATAAGGGCTTGTATCGCAATAATACCGATAGAAACAAGCTCCTCGCACTCCACCATGTGCGATGGTATCCTCTTGTATTCTACCCGTGCTACTTTTTGGATAATATCTATGTAGTCATTAAGATTTGATTGCAATGTTGGAGCCATCTTTTACTAATTACAATTTTATAAGTAAATTTTACTATCTTTTAGCCATAAATGCAAACTCTACACTTTATCTGTAGGAGTATTGTCATCTGTTTTAATGTTCTGTACCTTTTTCTTTTTAAGATTGTAAACAAATATAAGAATTTCAGCAACAGCCTTGTATAAATCAGGAGGAATTTCCTGATCAATTTCCACAAAACGAAATATTGCACGAGCAACCGGCGGATTTTCTATAACAGGAACACCATGCTTTTGTGCTATTTCTTTTATCCTTTTTGCAAAAAGCTCGCTGCCCTTTGCAACCAACTTTGGCGAACGCATTGTTTTTTGGTCATATTTTAGGGCGCATGCAATATGGGTCGGGTTTGTAACAACAAAATCAGCGTCAGGCACAGCATCCATCATCTTTTTTTGCAAAAGCTGTTGACGTCTTTGCCTTAGTGCTGCTTTAACATGGGGGTCACCTTCCGTATTTTTATATTCATCTTTTACTTCTTTAAAAGACATTTTTTGGTCTTGCAAAAATTTCCACTTTGTAACACCGTAGTCAGCAGCAGCAATTATCAAAAAAACAATGCCTGCTTTTATAACAAAATCAACCACCAACTTACCAAATTCAATTAAAACCGCAAATTGGTTGTCAATGGCAGCAAGCATAATAATTGCCTCAAAATGGTCCATATAGACAATGTAACCTACAATACCCAAAATCAAAACTTTTACAATATTTTTAACAAGTTCAAATAATGTTTTCGGACTCATAAGGTTTTTAAAATATTTTGTAGGATTAAGTTTATCAAACTTTGGAGAAAGCGGAGCCATGGTAAATAACGGCCCTACTTGAATCAAATCACCCATAATTCCCACAAACCATGCCAACAAAAGTATGGGTAGAATTATAAGTGCGGTGGGGACTGCCGTTATAAAAAGCAAATAACCATAGCCTATTTTATCAAGGTGTGCAGTAGGAATTTGTTCGTAAATAAGGGTAAAAAGTCCGCTTACTTGCGACCATATAAAAGGTGCAAGAGCGTATATTCCGCTAAACATCACAATCAAACCAATGGCAACCGAAAAGTCTTTAGACTTTACAACTTGTCCTTCTTTCCTTGCTTTATTAAGCTTCTGTTGCGAAGCTTCAAACTGCTTGTCTTCATCAGCCATAGTTTAATTATAACCCATGCGATTTTTGCGGGCATTAATATTTTACAAGTGAGCTAACTTTTATATTTTCAGGAAGCTTTTTTCTGCCTTCCAAATCTTCCAACTCTATTACAAAAGCAACTCCCACAACATCTGCAACACTTTGCACCAGCTTAACGGCAGCCGCCGCAGTTCCGCCTGTTGCAAGTAAATCATCCACAATAAGCACTCTATCACCTTTTTTAAGTGCGTCTTTGTGCATTTCAATTTTGTCTGTACCATATTCAAGAGTGTATTCTTGAGAAATTGTTTGTGCCGGCAATTTACCGGGTTTTCTAATCGGAATAAAACCGCAACCTAATTTATAGGCAATTGGCATGCCAAAAATAAATCCGCGAGATTCAATCCCTGCAACATAGTCAATTTTTTCGTTTTCATATTCTTTTGCCATTAAATCAACAATTTTATGCATAGTTTGCGCGTCTTTAACAGCGGTTGTAATATCCCTGAACATAATACCTTTTTTTGGAAAATCAGGAACA
>DVJQ01000041.1 GCA_018716625.1 Candidatus Galligastranaerophilus intestinavium
AAAAGTATAATAAAAAAGATTATATTTTTTGCACTTTTGTTTGCGTTTTTCTTCTTTGGAGGATGTGATTTTGTTATGACAAAATACAATGAATTTACATGTCCGCCCAGAGAAGAATTGCTTGAACAATCAAAAGACTTTGGTAATTTTGCCGCAGTGTCAAGCGACTACAGGCTCACGCGCTCGCTAAATATTTTCGGATACAGAAAATTTAACTCGCAATATATGCCAACCGGTCAAAAAATTACCATAATAGATTTAAACAAAAAAGAAGTAATAACGCCCGAGGACTTTAAAACAGGGGTAATTAACACAAAAATAAAAGATACTCTAAATTTATTAAAAGATTCGCTCATAACCCTTGAAAACCTTGAAATTACAGGCAGAGGAACGGTAAGTGCCAACGGCAGATTAATTCCTTATGTAAATTTCAAAGCTGATGTAAAAAATGTACCGTTTAAATCGGTAGAAGGCACTCTGGGTGCGTATAGAAGTGCAAACATAAGTCAAAAAAAGAAAAACAAAGAAGCACAACAGACAACAAAAGTCATACTTTCAATGCGCGATTGCAAAAAGTATAATCAACAAGTAACTCTGGACTTTATAAAAGCCATGAAGCCATAAATACTACATTAAAACCCAAGAGTCAGGATACAAGTCGCGGGGGTTATTTTGAATTGTTTGAAACCATTTTTTTGGCGCAACAACAATTTTTTGCGGATTATTATTCAAATAAGCACCCCACCAAGAAAAGCTCGAGTTTGCAATTACGTTATGTTTACACATGCTCATAAGCCTTAAATCTTCATATGACTTTTCGCCTTGATTGTGCGAGATGAACTCGACTCTTGCACCTTTTTCAACACAATTTTTACAGTTTTTAAAATTAAAATTTTTCTCAACCCAGTTTATGTCATCAGAAAATACATAAATAACGGGTTTTTTTACATATTGAGCGATGTACTCAAGCGCAGACTCATAATAGTTAAAATCAAGGTGATTATACACACTGGCGTAGCGTTTTTTGCTTACATAGTCACCACGCCTTATATGCATTGAAATAGAATCTTGTACTTGCATATTCTCGATAATTTGCGCATTTTTATCATCAGGGGCAACTTTAAACGTAAAATATTTTTTTATCAAGTTCTCATCTATATATTTGTGACTTTGAAAAAATCCGTAAATATAAGTATTGTCCTTTATTTCAAAAAACTCTTGTTCATAGTTAAAATTTTTTTCGCCATACACATTTAAAGAAAAGAACTTATTTTTTATATGTTTTCTAAAAGCCCACAAAAGACGGTATTTAAGAGCTCTTACCTCTCTTTTGTCCTGTTGAAAAATGTCGATTTGATAAGGGCGTGAGTATCTGTGATTAAAAAAATCACAATCAAAACAAAAATCCACACCCAGCTTATTTGCAAGAGTTGCAACAGCTGCAAACTGGAACATTTGATTACCTAAACCACCGTTATAGCGCATTATCAACATTATTTAGCCCTTTATTTTTTTCTTTAAACACAAAAGTTTTAAAAATAAGAAAAGACAAAACAGCCATCGGCAAAACCATTACAGCCTGAGAAATGTATTTGCCAAGGCCAAAGTGCACAAGGAAATTTAAACAAACAAGATTTATTGAATAGGTAATCACGTATGACATAAAAAAACGGATTATTCTTGAATTATCATGATTTTTAAAGACAATTACACCTGTAGTTTTAAAATTCCATAGTACGCCCAAAATATACTGTATTGTAAGTGCAATATTATGCGAAGCATGCAAAGTAACAAAAAGGGCATACACACTGTAACCGAAAGCAGTATTTAGCGCGCCCACAAAAAGAAATTTCATAAACTTTCTGTCTACTCGTCTAAAAACTCCAAAAAATGCCTCTTGGTGTACCCAGTTGAAAAAATTTGAAAGCACGGAGAGGAGAAATTTCCCCGCCGTGCTGTTCTTAACTTTTGAAAATATATTAGCCAACATATTCTTTTATTTCATTAACAACGTCTTTGGGTTCCAATTTAATCGAAGGTCCCATTGTAGTCGTTAAGTACATTGATTTAATATAAGTACCTTTTGCTGCTGAAGGTTTAGCTTTGATAATCGCATCAGCTAAAGTTGAAAAGTTTTTCATCAAATCATCTGTCGAAAATTTAATTTTGCCTATAGGTACGTGAACCATACCTTGCTTGTCTGCACGAAACTCAACCTTACCTGCTTTAGCATCTTTTACGGCTTTTGCAACATCAGGAGTTACAGTACCTGTTTTAGGGTTAGGCATTAAACCTTTAGGACCCAAAACACGACCCAATTTACCTAAAGGTGCCATCATATCAGGTGTTGCGATTAATGTATCAAATTCAAACCAGCCGCCGGCAATTTTTTCAATCACTTCTTCAGCGCCTGCAACATCTGCGCCTGCTTCTTTTGCAGCTGCAGCTTTATCGGCTTTTGCAATAACGCAGACACGAACTTCTTTACCAAGTCCGGCAGGAAGAACTGTAGTTGAGCGGATTTGTTGATCAGCATGTTTAACATCGATACCTAATCTCATGTGAGCTTCAACGGTTTCGTCAAACTTTGCTACCTCTGCAGAGATTTTTTGCAACATTTCAATTGCACCCTTTGCACTGGCAGGTTGACTAAAACCTTCCAACATTTCATTTATTTTTTGTTTTTTCTTTGTTAATTTTGACATTTTATCTCCTTTCGTGGTTTTAACGGCAGTTTAACTGCCTCCCATCAATTATTCTGCAATAGTAACACCCATTGCGCGAGCTGTACCTTCAATCATCTTAACTGCTGCTTCAAGTGTAGTAGCATTTAAGTCTTCCATTTTGGTTTTTGCAATTTCTTCCAATTGCGCATGGGTAATCTGTCCGACTTTTGTTTTATTAGGAACAGCCGAACCTTTTGGAAGGTTAAGTGCCTTTTTAATTAAAACAGCCGCCGGCGGTGACTTTGTAACAAAGCTGAAACTTCTGTCTTCATAAACATCAATTACAACAGGGATGATAAAACCGGCTTGAGATGCCGTTCTTTCATTGAACTGTTTGCAAAAGTACATGATGTTTACACCTTTTTGACCCAAAGCGGGACCAACCGGTGGTGAAGGATTAGCTTTTCCGGCTTCGATTTGAAGCTTAATCTTTCCTGTTACTTTTTTGTTTGTTTTTGGTGCCATTATTTTCTCCTTTCGTGGTAATAACGAACAGCACACTAACTGCTCTTCCACATTTGTTATTATACTTTTTGAATTTGTTTATATTCAAGCTCTACAGGGGTTTCGCGACCAAATATAGAAACATTTGCGCGAAGTTTTGATTTGTCGGGATAAACTTCCGTAATATCTCCGATAAATTCTGCAAACGGACCTGATATAATCCTGACCTTGTCGCCAACCTTAACATCAAGTTCAATTTTTGGTGTTTGCGCTTGTCCTCTGTGGATAATCTTTTTAATTTCAGAGTCTTTTGCAGGAATTGGTTTTTTAGATGAGCCGACAAATTTTGTTACACCGGCTGTATGACGTACAACATACCAAGAGTCATCATCCATTATCATCTCAACAAGAACATACCCGGGGAAGATTTTTTCT
>DVJQ01000042.1 GCA_018716625.1 Candidatus Galligastranaerophilus intestinavium
TCAATCTGTTCTTGTGTTTCTTCCGGCACGTAGTTGTAGCTTTCATCATGGGCTGTCGCTGCTACTGCTCTTTCATTCGCCCATTCTCTGATAGCAAGTATTTGTTCTGATTGTGTTGTAGAGAGCGGTACAGTGTTCTTTATAACCTTGTACAAATCCTCTTCTTTTAGAGTCCTGTTTTCAGAAAATGCTTCAAACAGGGCAGAAATTACAACCTGCTCAATTTCAGCACCTACAAACCCTTCTGTTATCTCTGCGAGTTTGTTTAAAAGAGTATCAGTAACCGCAAAATCTTTAGAAATACTGCCTTTTAATCTTTTCTCAAGGTGCAGTTTAAAAATAACCTTACGTTCAGCTTTTGTCGGTAAGTCAACAAAAAAGATTTCATCAAATCTGCCTTTTCTTAGCATTTCAGACGGCAGAGCATTAATGTTGTTAGCCGTTGCAATGACAAATACAGGCTTAGTTTTTTCCGACATCCAAGTGAGGAATGTTCCGAAAACCCTTGTAGCAGTTCCACCGTCACGCTCTCCGCCATTACCGCCAAATCCTTTTTCAATCTCATCAATCCAGAGGATAGAAGGTGCTACGGCTTCCGCTGTCTGAATTGCCTTCCGCATATTTTCTTCACTGCTTCCTACAAGTCCGGAAAAGATTTTTCCTACATCAAGCCTTAGCAAAGGTAACTGCCATAATGCACTCATAGCTTTTGCCGTCAAACTTTTACCGCACCCCGGAACACCTGTTATTAAAACACCTTTAGGGGCAGGAAGATTGTAATCCTTTTGAGCCTTACCGAGCCATGAGTTATTACGCTTAATAAGCCACTTTTTAAGGTTCTCCAATCCGCCCACATCATTCATATTGAAATCGGACTTGATAAATTCAAGTATTCCTGTCTTTTTAATTACTTGACACTTTTCATCAAGAATTACGTCCAGTTCCTTAATCGTTAATTGTCCTTTAGAGACCATTGCTCTTGCAAAAGCGTTTTCTGCTTCCTGTAAAGTCAACCCCTGCGCTGCTTTACAAAGGACTTCTTTCTCATCTTCCTTTAAATCAATTACAATGCCGGAACTTTCATTCATCTCAATCATTTCATTAAGCAGGGATTTTATTTCATCTAATGTAGGCAGGTCAAAATCTACTACGGTAATATCTTTTTGCAGTTCCAGAGGTAGAACAAGAGAAGGTGCAATAATTACAACATTTTTGGAAACATCTGCATTCTTTAAAGAGCCGGCAACATCACGAATTTTTCTTATTAGGTTATAATCTGCATTTCTGTTATTAAGTCCTAATAGTGGGTGAATGTCCTTTAGTATTAGTATTGCCGGATTATTGTAATTATCTATGAAATTAAGAGCGTCAATCGGCTCATTTCCATTATTTACGCTTTCCTGTCCGTCTTTTAGGTTCTTTTTTAATCCTTCCGTTGAACTCCAGATAAACACATCTCGCTTAGTTTTAATAGTTTTGACATTATTAGCAATTTTAGTGATAAGGTCTACAATTCTGATTTCTTCCCACGTTGGAATATACACGAAAGAGAACCTTGCCTTAAATAGGTTAGTTAAGTGTTGTTCAGTTTTCTTTAATCCTTCTAATACTACTGTCTGTGCCATTCCTTACCTCATTGCCTTTAAAACTTCCTTAAAATTTCCCATTCCGTTAAGAGAAATATTGTTGTTCTTATCAATCCTTACTTCAATCTTGTTTCTGTACTTAGTGATAATGCTTTCATCGTACCTGTCAGAGAAGAAATAATAATTCTGATTACTTGAACCTACCCATGGACGGCTAAAATCCTGTTTATCTTCTTCATACCTGCCGTCAATGAGGACATCAATATATTTTGTGAGTTCTTTAAACATTTCCATGCCGGTTAATTCACTATACTTGTAGCCTGTAAAAACAACAACAGACAGCCCGATTTCTTGAACTGCCTTAGAAATTGCTGTAACTGCTTCTATTTGTTCCAGAGGTTCACCACCGAGAAAGGTTATACCCTCTATTTTATCCTTGTAGAATTTGATTAAGTCAATTAATTCTTCTACATCGTAGATAGTACCACCATCTTTATCCCACATTGCATGATTAGCACACCCCTTGCAATGCAAAGAACACCCTTGAACCCAGATGCAAAACCTTGTATTTGGTCCCTCGGCGGTAGTTATTGGTATGTATGAATTAATCCTAATATCCACCCTGTTGATACCCCTCGTTGTATGTATCGTTGTATACTTCCTGCTGATGATACTCCTCGGTAAATTCAGAGTAAACAGTCTTTGCACCTGTTAATTGTTCAACTTCCTTTATGTAGTTCAAGCAGGATTTCCCCTTGATACCTACAGTTTCTGACTCAATTCTTCCGTCCGGATATACTCGGATTTTAATTTGCTTGGTCATTATTTAACCCCTCTTTTAATTCTTGTAAAGTATCAATATCAAGTGTCTTAATCTTGCTATCATCCCAATCGCCATCAAGAAATTTTGTGACATCAACTTCTGATATATCAAAGTAATGAATAGGTAATTGTTCATAATACTGATTTTCAGCAGGGTGACTTTCAACCTTTAGGATATTTTCAAGTAAAATCTCACCTTGACAGTTAATTACGTCATATACATCCACCCATCCGTTAAAAGCTTTCTTATTTTCAACAGAATGCAAGCACAAAAATATATCCGTATCCTGAACAAGTTTCATATTATGGTAAGATTTTGACGGAGAAATCACATTGCCATGGATGTTTAAGAGTTTGAAGTTTCGTTCATACATATCATATTGAAGTTCAAATGCCAGAAAAACATCGTTGCCGTAGTATCTGAAATAGCAATCTTTTATATCCTCATTATTAGGAAATTGAGCAACAAGTTTGTTATTGCTATCTTTTACGCACCAAGAATCATTAATCAATTCAATAGTATATTTATCAGGTTCTAAAATCTGTTCAGCCATATTCAAATTTTCTCCTTATTTATCTAAATCCCAATGAGTAATGATACCAAGCAGTTTTTCACTACTGTGACCGTTTTCAGTTACAAACAGAGCTTCAAGCCGTTTTTTATCAACAAGCGATTTTTTAAACAAATCTTTTATATAATATTCATCACAAGTCTTGGCAACAAACTTATATTCAATTTCCTTATTCTTATCAAGACTGCAAAACTCTATTAAATCTGCAATTGTCGCTTTTTGTGGTTCTTCTACAATACCGTCTTTATTCTTGTTAAAATACAGCATTAAGGAATGTGAAGAAAAAACTCCTATTAATTTCTCGGTATTATCTACAATCGGGGTACAGGTATAATTTTTCTCTAACATTGTTTCTATAACATTAGATATTATTTCTTCCTGCTTAACTTTATAAATACTGCTTTCTTTAACTGCAATGTTTAAAGCAGTTTTAGGGTGCATTATTCTATCTGCATCCCTAGAGAAATCATCATATAGCTTTTGCGTAAGAATTACATAATTTCCATTACGAACCTCAGGTTCATGCGTTAATAAGTTTCTCAGATTTCTGTAAAATTCCCAGAGATTACGGTTACGTTTCAGAACTTTATCATTCAAAATATCGAATTTTCCAAATGTCACTGCATTATTTCGATTTTTAATAAATGTTTCAAACTCGGTGTATTTATCAAGAAAATCTTGTGTTAATGTCATATCCGCCTTTCTTAATTTTGCCCCATTTTGTACCATATTGGGGCAAACTCTGAAAATGACTGATATAAAAGAGTCCTAGCATATAAAGAACAGAGAAATATTATTAAATTGCAACAAAATGAGGGCTGTTTACGGTTTGACAAAAGCCTGTGTTTTGCGTATATTTGCTATCATAGGGCAAATTGTATCAATATGGTACAAAATGGGGCACCACATTCTGGGGCAGTTTAGGTATTAAGAACTTTTAAAGTTCAAAATTTTTGTAACTGAAATCTATTTCGTCCTGTTCAACCCCAATATACATGAGAGTTATTCTCTGGCTTGAATGATTAAATATTTTCTGCAATACAATAGGGTCTTTAAATTTCTGATAGTGATGATAACCGAAAGATTTTCGCATTGTATGAGTTGAAACGTGGGCGGTTATTCCGTTTTCTTTACAGGCTCTGACAATAAACCTATAGACCTGTGACCTGTCTAATCGCTTACCTTGCTTGCCGAGAAATAAAGGTTCTTCAAGGTTTTTACCCTTTGTAAAATCTTTCAAAACTCGTTTTAATTTGTCGTTAATGTAAAAACTTTTCAATTTCTGGGTCTTTTTCTCAACGATTGTAATATGGGTTTTATTAACAACATCCGAAACATTTAACCCTACAATATCCGAAACTCGTAAACCGGAGTTCATTCCAAGTACCCATATTACATAATCTCTTTTGTTATGTAATTTCAAGTATTGTTCAATCTTCTCAATATCTTTTCTGTTCTTTATCGGTTCAGCTTTCTTATTCATCTACATTCCTTCCTGCAACATTAAAATCGTTTCGTTGCAAGATAGAATGTAAGTAAACACAGGTTATATAAGCAAGATAGTATTAATGCGTAAGCATTGCACCGATATTTAGAAAAGCAAGCAATAGCAACTCTCCCAAAAATCCGAGAACTGGAATTAAGATTATTGCTAATAGAATGCCAAGTGCTATTTGTATGACTTTTCTCATTGCTTATTCTCTATCTGCCTTGGTTTTCTGCTCTTGGGTAAGAAATTTTCATCAGTAATAACAGGTTTTCCTGTCTGTAATTCAATTTGTTTTCGTGCTTCTTTAGCTACACTTCCGCCCTGTTTTGCTACAGATTTATTCTCTTCTAACGTTTTCGGGTTCTTTTCTTTAGAAATTTCAGTTGTTGAAACTTCCGCTAACATATTTAAAACAAGTTCCATGTTAGACATATTATCTCTTAGGCTTTCCTTCTTTAAACCTTTAAAATCTTTATACTCACGAGTTTTCATGCCAGACCATTCCTGTGTTAATATATCAGTAAGAATGCCGTATTGATTATCTGCAACACCACTCCTTTTCCATTCATCAGTTAATGCTTTTCTGATTTCAATGGATTTTAAGCGTTGATTTACCCATTCCGGAGAATATCCCTTGGTTAAATAATATTGTAATGCTCTGTTAATCGCAATTTCCGGGTCTTGAATTTCATCAAGTCTTTCTCTACCGACTTTTGCAAGCCATAACTTAAAAGGTTCAGCCTTCGGACTAGGAATAGACTGAACTAAGCGTAAAACACCTTCTGTATCAAGAACATCGGTTTTATAATACTTCCCATCAGAAGATTGCATTTTCAGTTGGTTACAAGTTGTAACCAACTGACTACCTTCCTTGCGTAGTCTGTTTTTTAGCACTTTCCAATAATTATTAGGATTTTTACTATCTGACAATATACCGACAATATCAACAACAGAGAAATACCAAGTTTCTTTCTCTCTATCCCACGATGTCCTAACTTTATAATCTTCAAACAGTTTAATGGATGTCTTAATGTCTTTTTCAGTCTTTTTCATGTCAACTCCTTATCTTTATTCTATCACAAACAGAAATCCTCAATCTAAGCCCACTAGGAAGCCCTTGAAGCGATTTTATTACCTTGCATGGTATAAAGTTATACCCATTTTTAACGCTTGAGTGCTTTTATATAGGAACTGCAACGGTTTCAGCGATACCAAGTTTCTGATAGAGTTCAATATACAGAGGGTTTACATCAGAAGAGTGTACTTTTTTAAGCAGGTTAGAAAATGAATCGCCAAAGCCATTATTTTTAAATATCTTAATTAATGAAGGTGGTAATGGGGCTTCATTTATCAGGTCTGCAAACATTTGTTCATAGTTATTCAGCCTGACATCACCTCTTATAACTGGTTCTTGATAAAATATTACTTCTTGCAAGGTATTTATGTAATATTTTTCAAGTGTTTCGTACAATTTTCTCTCTTTAAGTAAATCTAACAAGGTTTTCAGCTTCAATCCGTCTTTACCCTTCTTGCCTGTAATAAAGTTAGAAATATTCTGCAATTTCGGTTTATAACGATACTGTAATTCACAGCGCAAAATATTAACCTTTTCAAGGTAAAGTGTCTTTGTTTCAGTATTGTAAGCCTCAGAAGGTATAAGAGCCTGTTCTTCTTCACTCAATCCAAGCCTTAATACAACTTCTTTAATATTTGCCTTGTCTTGCAATTCTTGTGCCTTATCGTAAAATAGGTACTGCCTATCTCCTACTTTATCTTTTTCCGTAAAATGTTTTGCAAGAGTAGTTACATATAAAGTTTTGTTTGTGTCGCTTGAGTGGTACAGTAATGACTTAAATCTCTTCTTATACATTCTATTTGCAAGGAAGTTTATATAATCTATAGGTGAGTTTTCCATAAAATTATTCTTTGTTAAGTGAAGAACAGATACCCTGTACTTATCAATTACATTATCTGGTAAACTATATAAACCCAAATTTTCAAAAAGTTCGTACAATTCATCTTCTGTAGGCATTTCTAAATTTGTATCGGTATATTTTTCATCATTCTTTAGATATCTGGTAGGAGTAAAGCATAGGCTTAGCTTCTGCCTGCTTGTTTTTATAGTGTAAGCATTCTGTGGAAAATTTTTTCCCATACATTTATTCATTTGATTTAATTGAAAATCAACATCAGCACCTAAATCCTTCAACTCCGGAATAGGCGCATAAAATCCGAGTTTATCAATTAATAAGTTACCATGCATAATATTTCTCCAATGTTTTAATGAATCTATCTATAATTTTTCCGTATTTAATATCTTCTTTAATAAGGGTATCAAAGGCTTTTAGCACTTTTCTTAGCTCTGTTCGCTGCTTCGAACATTTCTTCTCATCTAGGTATTTGTCAATAATAATCTTACGTTCTTCACTTGATTTTCTTGCAAGGAGAAAGACCAAAGCTGTTTTTAATGGTACTGAACGTTGTTCAGGTGTGTAACTTTGTATAAATTTGTCAAAGACTGTGTAGTAGGATTTGTTAATTAACTCTATATTTTTACAGTGGTTTATAATTGAGCGGAAGAAAAAGCTAAGGATATGTCCTACACCTATTGCACCACTGTTAAACATAGTCCAAATATATATTTTCTTTGAGGGGGCAGCATTTGTGCTTAATAGCCTGCTTATTGTTCTCATGCCGGTTATCTTTGCTGTAAATAAGATACTGCAAGGATTATAACCTCTTGTAATTCTAAAGGTTGACTGTGATTTATTATCAAGGGCTTTGTCGTATTCTTGACTGGTTTTCAAATACCCTTCTTTTATAAATCCGTCATTAAGAAGGAAACTGTTTTTAACCCTAATAGTAATAGCTTCTTTCTCATCATTAACACCTATATCTAATTCCATTTTATTTACAGGTGTTAGCTGTTTTACCTCTTCAATTAACTCTCCTGCATTACAGTCCAACTGAAACTCTGCATACATTTCTACTCCGGTTGTTATATTTAAGGAAATAAACCTATGGAATAACTCGTAAAACACCTCAATATCAATATCTTGCGTTACCTTCTTTAAGTTATCTTCTTCATCAATAGAGTATTCTTCTAATACTGCAAATTGTTCTGTAATAAAAGAACCGGAAGATACAATATTGTAGAGTATCACAAGCATTGTTAACTGGTAGAAAGTGCAGTAATACTCTAATATATCATCAGGAGTATGCTCTCTTCCTTGTTCTTTCTGCCAATTAAAGAGTTCTCTTCCATTGAAGTTACAAACGAGATTTTTGTAACTGTAAGAGTTTGATAGAGGAACTTCCTTTCTTCCTTTGTTTGAACCGATATATCTTAACTCTACAAGTCTATTTATATCTTCTCTTACTGTGAAGTTGATGAAATCTTCCAAGATAAAATCATCAAATCCTAAGTACCTTTTATAATAGTCTGTTACAATACTTACTGTTTCATCATTTAGTGCAATATTATTCTGCCATATATTCAATAAGAAAAAGTCTAATCTGTTATTTATATCTTCATCTGAAATATTCTTAGATAATAGATACGGTCTTATTACCTGCTTAATGTTGAAAGAAGATAATACACATGAGATATTGTTGTATGAAGACTCTATCTCATGAATTGTAGGTAGTATCTGTAGGATGTTGTTGTTTACCATGATTTTCTCCTTGTTGTTGAATGAGTACAATCTATAAAAAAATGTATGTAAGTGTGTGTGTAAAATATCTTATTTGTAGGAATTGGATAAGATACATAAACAGTTAATGCAAGTTCGTTCATTTTATCTATCTCCTTGTGCTAGTTCTATGCTGTAATCTTCCTGTGCTTGTATTTCTCCTAATAGAATAAATATTGAAAAGATAAGAGCTTCTGTTGCAATTTCTGAAACAGTACATCTGTACCTTATAGCCTTCCACCATAACTTTATGAGTAATAAATAAGGCAGCCGTATGATTAAACCAACTGTATTATTACTGGGATAGACGGTAGGATTTATGTCTAATAATAAATACTGGTTTATGGAATTAGACACAAATCTTTCTAACTCAATATCTCCAGTTAACACATAGCTTGTAAGAAGATTTGTCATAGAGCTGGGTAAGTCTAAAGTAATTTCTTCTGTTGTTAGCTTTCGCTGTAATATTCTAATAAACTCTGTCATTTTTAACCTCCTTTTATTATGCACAATATTTAATCTTTTCCAGAGCCATGATATATTTAACTAAATCTTGAACTATTAGTTCTTCTGACGGTTCTTCTTCTAAATCAAGATGTACACATACTTTTGCCGTATGCTTACCTTTGCTAATATTAAAGTTCCATACATCTTGATTTCTCAATTGAATACTGCTTTCTATCTACGCTGTAGATACTTGTATGCACTGTCGTGCAGTTTTCCGAAAAATTGGCACAAAAAAATAACCCCATTTGATAACGCTACATTTCTGTAACCTCTCTTTATAGGTCGATAGCTTAGTTAGCTACCAACTGGTGATTACCGTGAAAATCGCCATAAGGCTATTTAGTTATGCCGTTCAATGTTTTTTTCACTGAACACAAATCATTATATCATAATTTTTTGATTTTGTCAACTCAAAACCCTTGCTATGACTGATTTTGAGGCGAAGATACTATTTTATGCAAATTTTAAAATTTGTCAACCCTTTTCTGCTTGGAATAATCTTAAGTATCATAAATAGGGCATTTTAAGGCTATTTATGGTATAATTGTAGAAAAGTAAGGAAGGGTTATAATGTTAAATGCAGTCAGTTACGTAAGAGTATCGTCCGAAGACCAAAAAAAACACGGATATAGTATTGGACAGCAGATAACCAATTGCATGAACTATGCTTTACAAAACAACTATAAGCTGATAAAAACATTTAAAGATGAGGGCATATCCGCTAAAGATTTAAACCGTCCTGCTTTACAAGATTTACTAGCGTATTGTATGGATGCAACTAATGAAGTTAAAGCCGTTATAGTATGGAAATTAGACAGGATTTCAAGGAGTGTAGCGGATTATACTGCAACACTATCCCCATTTTTTGCTCAAAATGATATCCAACTTCTAACCGTAGCAGATATTAACGGTGAGGGGCTTGATGTTGAAATGATGAGGCAAATTTCCATGGTATTTGCTGAACGTGAGCGTAAAATGACAGCATTAAGAACCAAAGAGGGTATAAGAGGTAAAGTTGCATTAGGACAATACCCTTATCATGCCCCTGTAGGCTATGAAAATATCGAGGTTAAAGGTTCTAAATATAAGAAAATGGTAATAGATGAAGAAAACGCATTCTTTGTAAGGCAGGCATATAACCTCTGCTTACAGGGTGACTCCATTGTGACTATTACCAAAAAATTATATAATATGGGATTTAGGAATAAACACGGAAACAAGCACCCAAAATCTTCTATTGAATATATATTACACAACATAGCATATACAGGAAAATTCTATTATGATGATATTTTAGTCGCAAATACTGATTATGCACCTATAATAAGCGAAGCCACTTACTATGCAGTGCAAGAAAAACTAAATGCACCAGAGAAAACAAGACAAATGCACACTCAATTTCCATATAACGAGTGCATGACCTGCGCTAAGTGTGGTTGTGCAATGACAGGGGAAGTTAAAAAGAAGGTATCAAAGAAAACTAAGAAGGTTATAAGAGAATATATCTACTATCATTGTACCGGAAATCGTGGCGGTGACTGCAAAAAGCATAGTTATATCAGGCAGGAACTTATTGAAGAAGCTTTTGTGAATATTTTGCAACATATAACAATTCCTGAACACGTACAGGAACTTGTTATTAACGGTCTAAAAAAGGCTCATAAGGAACAGAACCACGATTATGAAATGCAGAAGAAATCTATTAGAAAGAGAATTGACAAGATAGATAAGGCTCTCAAAAATGTTTTTGAAAACGATTTTGATAAACATGACCAAGGAACATTAAAGAACATTAAAAACTGGAAGGCTGAACGTAAAACATTACTCCTTGAAGAACAAGAACTATTAAAAGCAACAGAGACCTTTTTTGTACAATCGAACTGTTTATTGGAATTCTGCAAAGACGCTCAGAATGCGTTTTTACAGGGAAATGCCGAACAAAAAAGAAGAATCGTAAAAATAGTATGTTCGAACTTTTCTTACGATGGCGAAAACCTAGTCATAGAGCCTAAACCAATATTTAAGGCTGTCATTAAAAACAGCCTTTCCAATAAAAAACTCCCCAGGTTGGACTCGAACCAACAACCTACCGGTTAACAGCCGGTTGCTCCGCCATTGAGCTACTGAGGATTATATCAATCTTATTTAGCTGTCAATCGCTCAATGGCTCCGCAAGCTCCTTTTGCCATTCGGCGGTGCTTTCGCACGGGGCTACTGAGGATTATTTGTCTATCGACATTTTTTATTATAACAATAAATTTTTTTTTGGCAAGCTGATTTTTTATGTTATTATCAATTTATGAAAGTTTCATTTATATGTGCAAGTTATAATTACAAAGACTATATTTCCGAAACTATCGAAAGCGTTATGGCACAAGATAATTCGGACTGGGAGCTTATAGTTTTTGATGACGGTTCAACTGATGGTTCTTGCGAACTGATTGAGCAATATACAAAAAAAGACTCGAGGGTAAAACTATATACCCATGCCAATAACTCAAATAAAGGTTTAATCACAACACTTAAAGAAGCAGCAAAAGTTGCAAACGGCGAATGGCTTGCTTTTATTGAAAGTGATGACATCTTAAAGCCTGATTACCTTTCACAAAAATTAAGCGCTTTAGAAAAATTTCCAAACACCGACCTTATTTTCTCAGGTGTCGAAATTTTAGGCACAGAAACCCTGAAAAAGAATTATATTGAAATTTTCAAAAATCGAGATAGTCTAATTAAAGAAAATTTCAACATTGTTCACTTAATAAGAGAGAATGTTATTCCAACATTTTCATGTGTGATGATTAGAAAAGATTTGTTTGCAAATAAACTTGATTTTAATTCACCGATTGCTCAAAACATTGACTGGTGGCTCTGGGCGCAAGTTTTTGCAGAATATAAAACTCTTTATCTAAACAAAAATTTAAGCATATGGCGCAGACACGAGGGAAGTTATATTTCAAGCGTACAATTAAGTAAAATGCCTCATTTTATTCGCTCGTTGTTTAAGATTATTTTTAAATCGAAAATAAAAATTTTACCAAGAATTTTGCTGGAAATGCATATGTTTTTTAATACGTATGAAGTTACAAAAATTTTTGGAACTCCGTCAAGGAAAATAAGAAATTTAACACTAAATGCTTTATATAGAATGAACAATATAAAGCCGGATTTGATTTATTATAATAATTAACATTTATATTTTTTGTTAAATTATTCTTTCAAAGGGGTTTTAACCTTTGGTGAAAAATGTTATAATTGAGCTATTCTAAGTTAAGGAGTTTCACAAAAATGTGTAAAAAAGACAGTTCAATATGCTTTGCATTGGGTATTTTAGCAGGTGTTGTAGGCGGAATAGCCGCAGGCGTGCTTTTAGCTCCTAAATCCGGTGAAGAATCAAGACGAGAATTAAAAATTGCCTATGATGACTTCATGCAAAAATATTCTCCGGAAATTACCCAAGCAAAAAAACAGGCAATGGAGATGATTAAATCATCCAAAGAAAAAATTGAAGACTCGTACAAAAAATTTAACGAAAATTTAAAAGCGCAAAAATTGGCACATGCCAAAAATTGCGAAATAGATGTATATGAAATATAAAGAAAGGTTTTTCGGATGGATCCGGTAAATATAACCCTGATTATACTTTTGTCCGTTACAACTGTTATTATAGTTGTACTGGGTGTACTTACTGCAAAATTAATTGCTAATCTTACGATTTTGTCCAAAAATGTTGATTCAATTGCACAAAGTATACAAAGTGAAATTCAACCAACCCTAAAAGAGCTCAGAGAAGCCGCTCAATCTATAAATTCTATCGCGAATAACGCAGACACCCAATTCAGCGGCTTTCAAAGTACCCTAAAAAACGTTCTGGGGGCTTCAAGTCTTGTCGGTTGCAAAATGAGAGGCCTAATGGACGGACTTGTAAAGGGTATAAGTTTTGGTATAAATTTATTTAACAAAAAGTAAAGAAAGGAATAATACTATGTCAACAGGTAAATTTGTAGCAGGTTTTATTGTTGGAGGTGTTGTTGGCGCTGTAATAGGCGTACTTCTTGCACCCCAATCCGGCGAAGAAACTCGCGAAATGATCAGCAAAAGCACGAAAGAAGCATATGGCAAAGTTTCTGACGCTGCTAAAGAAATTCAACAAAAGGCAGAATCTGTTGTTGATGAAGTACAGAAAAAAGGCGAAGAAATAATAGGCAAAATTCAAGATATGATTAATAAACAAAAAAATGAAGCTTAATTATTTTTTATTTTGTGTTAAAATTTCCCTATGAAGTACGATGTTGCAATTATAGGGTTAGGCCCATCAGGGCTTGAGTTTGCCAAATGTGCGCTAAAACTCGGATTAAAAGTTATAGCATTTGAAAAATCTTCCGCAGGCGGAACATGTTTAAATTTGGGTTGCATCCCAACAAAGACTATGTTAAGCTGTGCGGAAGTTTTTTCTAAAGCAAAAAATTGTGATAAATACGGTATTGAGCTTGATTCAAGCTCGCTTGGCTTTTCATACCAACAAATGTGCAAGAAACGCTCTGAAACCGTAAACAAACTAAAGAATGCTCTGCTAAAAGATTTAACATCAAAGGGATTAGAAATTGTAAATGAATCCGCGTCAGTTAAATGTGTGAACAATAGCGCAACTGTCATTGCAAATAACATTGAATATTTCTCTGATAAAATCATTATTGCAACAGGTTCAAAACCAAACTGTATAAGTAATTTTAGCTTTAATCACAGAGATTTTATAAGTTCGGATGACCTTTTAAAGTGCGAAGAGTTGCCAAAAAGTATATTAATCATCGGCTCGGGCGCAATAGGCGTGGAGTGGGCAACAATACTAAACGAGTTTGGTGTTAATGTTTTTGTCATCGAGATGGCAGAGCGCTTGGCACCTTCGTGCGATATTGATATTTCATCACGCATAGAACGTATTTTTAAAATGAAAAAAATTAAATTCTATAAGAATGCGACACTCCTTGAATTTAACAGCAACATTGCAAAGCTTTCAAATGGTGAAAATATTATATGTGACAAGGTTTTGTGTGCAGCAGGCAGAAGACCTGTTTTGACACAGATTGACGGAGTTGACTTAAAAATCAATGCAGATTGTACTACTAATGTTAATAATTTATATGTGACAGGTGATGCTGCAGGGGGTAAAATGCTTGCTCATGCTGCTTCCTCTCAGGCAAGGGCGCTTTTTAACAATCTCTATAAAGGTATGGAATACATTGTTTCGGATATTCCCTCTGTAATATATACAACACCTGAAATTGCCTCTATTGGCATAAGAGAGCAGGACATTGATAACCCGCATGAATATAAAATCGTAAAATTACCGATATCTTATCTTGCAAAGTCTTGGTGTGACGGAGAAATTGACGGTTTTATAAAATTGATAATTAAAGACAAACACATAAAAGGTGCTCACATTGTATCAAAAGAGGCGTCTGCATTAATTATGCAAATAGCAATTGCTATGAAGGCAGATATGGACACAGACGAACTTTGCGATGTCGTATTTGCCCACCCAACATACTCTGAAGGGATTATGGAGGCTTTAAACAATGCATAGACCCAAATTACCGGACTATTTGAAACGCCCTATCGCCTCTCTTGATAATCAACAAAGTAAACAGGTCAGAGAAATTTTAAAACGCTATAATTTAAACACGGTGTGTGACGGCGCAAGATGCCCCAACAAGTGCGAGTGTTATTCAAATTTAAGTGCAACATTTTTAATTATGGGAAAAACTTGCACAAGAAACTGTGCCTTTTGCAACATTGAGCAAAAAGTTCCTGAGCATTTAGACCCTGATGAACCCAAAAATGTTGCACTTGCAATTAAGGCGCTTGGGCTAAAATATGCTGTCATTACATCGGTTACAAGGGATGATTTGGATGATTACGGCGCAAATCATTTTTGTAAAACTATTTTTCAAATAAGAAAATTATCGCCCGATACAAAAATTGAAATTCTAACACCGGATTTTTGTGGGTCGTACGAGTCGTTAAATATGTTACTACAGTATAAACCTGATGTATTTAACCATAACATTGAAACAGTTAAAAATTTATACCCAAAAGCAAGGCAAATGGCTGATTATAATACCTCACTTGCTGTTTTAAAATATATAAAAGAAAACTCGCCTGACATTATTACAAAGACAGGATTAATGGTTGGACTTGGCGAATCAAAAGATGAACTTTATGAAACTTTTTGTGATATAAAAAAGGCAAAAGTTGACATATTAACCCTTGGTCAATACATCTCGCCATCAAAAAAACATTTGACTGTTGAGAAATATTATACTATTAGCGAATTTAGCGAACTTGAAAATCTGGCAAACAAAGCCGGTATCAAATACACTGTATTTGCTCCGCTTGCCAGAAGTTCTTATAAAGCTTCACAAGCTTACTATGACATCGTATCCAAAAAATGACCTAGACTTTTGCCACTGTTTTGCCAGATTTTTTACCTCTTTTAGAGAGTCTTTCAGCATTATATTGTTGTATCTTACTGTCTATTTTTGCAGATTTTGCAACATCTTTTATGTATTTTATATACAACTCCGGCTTTATTTTTTCCATTTCAACAAGCCTTAGAACAATCCTTACTCCTGCAAGGTTTATTGCAAGATTTCTTGTAAGAAATTGGATAAGCTTCCCTTTTTCAATATCATTTAGCGAATACAGGCGCCTGTTTTGTTTTGAACGTCTTGCCACAAGGAGCTTTTGTTCATCATAAATTCTAAGCGTTCTTTGGTGTACATTAAGTATTGTTGCAACTTTCCCGATTGATAAAACGGGATCGTCAGCATTTGTTTGATTTTTTTTGTTGCTCATTTCTTACTCCAGACATCTCATAGCTCAGCAATTAAATCATAGCTGTCAGCATCTATCACTTCTGCATCAACTATTTGTGAGGGGGTCAGGTGTTGTTTTGTCTTTATATAGACAAGCCCATCCACCTCGGGGGCATCCGCATAACTTCTAGCAATTGCTAAGCCGTTATCGTGTACCTCTTCAATTATACATTGAACCTTTTTAGAAATAAAGCTTAAATTACGTTTTAGAGAAATTTCTTTTTGCAATTTTAATATTTTATTTTTTCTCGCATGTTTAACTCTCGCACTTACGTTAGGTTTTAAATTGTACGAGTACGTATTTTTTTCTCTTGAATATTCAAAAACCCCGAGTCTGTCAAATTTCATTTTTTTGACAAAATTAAACAAATTATCAAATTCTTCCTCGGTTTCACCCGGGTACCCTACAATAAATGTTGTTCTTATGACAACATCCTTAATTTGTTTTCTTAAATTGTTAATAAATTCTTCCTGATTAATTACAGGTCTTCTCATGCGGCTTAATACATCCTTATGAGAATGTTGCAAGGGAATATCTATATACTTTACAACCTTATCAAAATTTTTATAAGCATCAATTAGATTTTGTGTGAAATTTGTCGGATACGCGTACAAAACTCTTATCCAACTAATATTTTCTATTTTATTTAATTCATACAACAATTTATCTAAAGAAGGTTTTGAGTATAAGTCAATTCCATAACTTGTAGTATCCTGCGCAATTAGGATAATTTCTGCAACACCTTTATCTGCAAGCATTCGGGCTTCTTTAACAATATCTTCGATTTTTCTTGATTGATACTTTCCGCGTAATTGCGGGATTACACAATATCCGCAAGAATAATTACAACCTTCTGCAATTTTTATATACGAAGAACTTCCAACGGTTATTTGCGCCCTTTGTACATCCTCAGGATAAATATAACAAGGATTCTCGCTTACATTATAAAATTTGTCAGATTCTACAGCTTTTACGATATCTTTGATATCACAAGTTCCAACAAAGCCTGAAACTTCCCAAAGGAGTTTTTTTAGCTCATGCTTATGTTTCTGAGGAAGGCAACCTGTAACAATAATTTTTTTACCCTTTTCAATCATACTAAAAATACTTTTAATACTTTCTTTTTCAGCGTCATGAATGAATGAACAGGTATTTATTACGACAGTTTTCACTTTTTCATCATCTGCATCAAGTGTTGTTTTATAGCCTGCATTCTCAAGCATGCCAAGCATCAACTCTGTATCTACCAAGTTTTTAGCGCAACCGTGATGTATAATTCCAATCAGTTTATTTTTCTTCATCTTGTTTTATATCTTTTTGTTTAAATAAAAACACTCTAAATTTTTCACCAAACGCACCCTCAAACGAGTAGTTTTTTGCAATATATTTGCAAGTTTTAATGCCATAATCCTTGCATATATACTCTTTTCCATACTCAGAGGTATCTCTTTTTATAAACATTATAAAATCAGGTCTTTTGTTTGTCACGTCTTTTATAATATTATCTTCACCAAATGTATCAAAATCTAGCGGAATAAAACTGGTTTGGTAAAAATCCCATTTTTTTTGCGTTAGATAGTTAATCATTATTCCCTCAGGCAAAACAAGTAGAGAGTCATCTTTTGCTGAATGATTACTAAGGTAAGATATAGCCTCACCTAGCGCAAGTGCATTTTGTTTTTCCATTTTTATAGTACCTAATTTAGTTCTTATATAGGAATCCTCTTTTGTTATCTGAAGGGCAAATATATTTATAAACACAAGCACAAGAACCATTAAAAAAGTAAAAATTGCACATTCACATTGCTTTTTAGTACTGTATAAAAATTCAAGCTCTAACAATTCGTTCAAAAATAAAATAATACATATTAGCAGCGGTGCAAACGAATATGTACCATAGAAACCAAGTTGCAACGAGTGGTAACTTTTTAGCGATGTAACTATTGCAAATAAATACAAGGTAAGGGTGATTATTGACTCTGTATTTTTATACTCTTTTCCTCTTATGAATCTTAACAACTTTATTAAAAAAATTACTGTGCAAACATATGGCAACATGGAAAATATTATTTGCGGATGAATCCCCTGAAACATTAATATGCCAAAGTAAAAGATTGAAATTAATGCTATAAGAGCATATTTTATAACACGTTTTTTTCTTTTTAAGGCAAAAAACATTAGTACAAAAAATATTGCACCCGTAAATATCAATGAAATGGTATTTTTAAGATTACTAATAAAAACTTTAAAGTTAAAACCGCTTACACAAAAGTTACCGTAAAAGTATTTTAATGAACTTGCTTCAAGCATTTCACCGAGGTATTTTGAATTTTTTATTAAATCAGAAACCGTAAGTCCCTGACAAAACAAAACAAGATAACTTATAAAAGGTATAATTAAACTGTACCCTACAAATTTAAAAAAAACATTGGTTTTATCTTTTTCAATTAACAGATAAAGCACTGCTATTGGGATAATTACCGGTATAAATTCAATTTTACTTGTGCAAATCCCTCCCCATAAAATAGCACTATAGTATAAATAATTAGTATTCTTTGTTTTTACATAATTAATCAAAAAATATAAAATCCATATAGAAAACACGGAAGCAAAAACAATCGCATACGAATAAGGCAGAATATAATTAAAAATAAAAATATCAAGCACTACTGCATACATAACAAGCAAGGATATTGCAGAGCTCACAAATTTTGATAAAAAATTTCTCGCACAAAGATATACGCCAAATATGTAGCTAAGTCCGAATATCGCACCTATTGTATAATATGTATTTAATTTAAACGGAAATATCTTGATAAAAAATGCATTAAAAAGATAAGGAAAGGGGCCATATATACAAAATATGTCTTTATACAAAACCTTACCTTGCGATATTGCATAAGGAACATACACTTCTCTGCCGCAATCAATTATTACATCTCCCCAGTGGGCGTAAGATACAATGTAGGAAATTACATATAAAAATAAAATTATTAAAAGCGGTATTTTTTCCTTTATAAGCACATTTTTCATATGTAATATATACCAAAAGCTTTCAAAAAAGGCAATTTTTTTACATGGATTTTTTTTATTAATTTAGTAGATTGCGGAGTAAAATTATGCAACCTGTATTACCTACAAGTCTTGATATGGTTTCTGCAAATGTTTTAGGGTTTGATGCTCAAGCCTATATAAATGATACACCTTCTACCCTAAGTAACAGGCTCAATATACCTAACAATAATTACCTGCCGAATGACCAATTTTCAAAAGAAAAAACAGCTCATAAAAGAAATAAGAAAAATTTTGATTTTGGTGCGGCACTTGCCGGTGGTTTGTCCGCCTTTGGTCTTAGTGCACTATTTTTTACAATATTTAAAAAGAAAGCCAACTTTTCAAATCTTTCTGGCGCAAGCACTGTAAATATTAAAACAAGTTTAAGTTCGATATCAAATACAATCTCAAATATATATAAAAATACACTCAGCACTGCAAACAAGACGGCTCTGACTATTTTAGACGGGATAAAATCCACTGCCGACAAGTTTACAAGCTTAATAAAGAAAAATCCAAAATAGCAACTAACCAACCTCTGTAGTTAATAATTCAAGGTTATGTTTGGCTTCTTGATGATCAGGTTGGACAGCAAGAGCATTTTTGTAATATTCAACCGCTTTTTCTTTATCATCAACTATTTCATATGCCAGAGCCAAATTATACATAGTATCTGCATCATCAGGTGCAGATTTTAAGACCTCTAAAAATTGTTCTATTGCTTTTGCGTAATCCAGCTCTTTTGTGAGCGAGAGAGCATAAGCTTTTCTGGCTTTAATATTTAGCGGATCAATATTTAGCGCATCAAAAAAAGCGGTTTTTGAATTTTTTATATCACCTATCTCATCGTACGTATAACCAAGCGCAAAATAGTATTTTGACTCTTGAGGTGAAATTGAAATCGCTCTTTTAAAATGTCCTATTGCATCCTGATAGCTTTTTATATCACAATTACATCTGCCAAGTTTGTAATATATATCCGAATTATCAGGATCATACTTTAAACCTTCAATGAACTTGTCAAAAGCTTTATTGTACTCTCCCTGCTTAAATAAATCTATAGCCCAACTGCAAATAATTCTTGAGATGTAATTCCTGATAATCTGTGTTTGCTCACTTGGCAAGTTGCCTATAAGATTTTCATACAAATCAACAGCTTTTTCATACTCGCCCAAACTTACATATGCTTGCGCCAAAGTATATGCAAGCGAATCCTCGTCAGGGAAATCCGAGATTAGATTTATAAGTATATCTATAGCCTCTTGAATTTGATTTTTTTGTATTAAAATCTCACAATATCGGTTTTGATAATGCAAGTAGTTAACACTTTGAGAGCCTTCAAGGTCGATAAGCTTTCTATAAGAAATTAACGCCTGATCCCATTGTTTAATGTTGAAATACATTTGTGCAATTTTCTCAAGCAATTCAATGTCCTCACCCTGAGTCTTGCCCAGTTTTTCATAGCATTCAAGACACTTATTCCAGTCATTTTTCTTATATGCAAGCTCTGATATTATTTTAACAACATCAGTGTCATCAGGAGTAAGTTCGGCTATCTCCTCATACGTTTTAAGTGCATCATCACTATAACCTTCAACAAGATAAAGTTGTGCTACAGTGTGTTTTATCTTTGCAATTTCTTGCGGATCATCCTCTGCTTCAAGCAACAAATTATACATTTTTATAGCTTTCTGTGCACTTGCAATGTCAGTATACAGTTGCGCAAGATTTTTTATAGCAACAATATCTGAAGGGTTATCCTTATAAATACTCTCATATACTGCAAGCGCTTTTCTTTTATTGCCGGAATCCAGATAAATCTTACCAAGTTCTTGTCTTGCCTCATCGTCGGATGGATCGATTTTGAGTATTGCTTCCAAATGAAGTGCAGCAAGACTTGTGTTACCTATTTCAAGATAAGATTGTATAAGCAATTTTCGAAGCTCTAAAGAATTATACTTCTGTGTTAATTCTTTTTTTAAAAAACGCTGAAGTTCAAGGTGCATCCCATTATTATACAGTTGCCTTGCACGCTCAAGCGCTTCATCAACGCTTAGTTCTTTAGGTTCTTCTTTTTCTTCTCTGTTTAGCAGAAAAAGGAAATATACCCTGAGAATTATAAAAGCAAATATTATTAGTGCACATATTAAAAGTATATTGTGATTCATAATAACAATTATACAATTTTTAAACTAAATTCAAATTTTCGTAAATTTACTTTACATATTTTTAAATTTTATTATTATATTAATATGAAGAAGTTATTAGCAACATTTTTTGTAATACTGTTTTTTAATTCTGCAATATTTGCAGCAGATGACATACTGGATTTAGACATGGACTTAATTGACTCACCGTCTTTTTCAAACAGGAAAGCTGTCACACAAGAACAGTTTGATAAAGCGATTGAGCAAAAACAACAAAAAAATAAAGGATTGATTTTAAAATTTAGAGACTGGCTAAACAGAAACAAACCCGAAAACGACCCTGTGCTAAAAAGTTTTGAATCGGATGGCTCAGGTGAGTTAGGGATGAGTGCACATGACTTTAGTAATATTAAACCAAACATTGTCCTATCTACAGATATTATAGATTCTTTTGGTAAAGTTGTTCCGAAAGGTCACTACCAAGTTTCATTCTTTGATAAAGATAATGCAAAACTTATAAACTTTATGCAGGGCAACACAACATATGGCTCAATTAGGGCAATCGACACCACTGACAATTCAACAACAAACTCTATAGTCTATGCAAGAATATCATACCCATCAGCCGATGTTGCAAGAATAATTTTCTCAAATCTTGATGTTTGCGTTGAAGGATTTGCAAGAATTGTAAAACCTATTTAGCAGATTTTTTAAGTGCAGTTTTAATTAATCCCATAAACAGCGGGTGAGCATTTTCAGGTCTTGACTTAAATTCCGGATGAAATTGACACGCAACAAACCAGTCGTTTTTCGGATATTCAACAATTTCACACAAAAGTCCATCCGGAGATTTTCCGCTTATAACGAGTCCTGCATCTTCTATTATTTTTTTGAAATCATTATTAAATTCATATCTGTGCCTATGACGTTCCGAGATTAACTTTTTACCATAAGCCTTATATGCCTTTGTGCCCTCTTTTAAAACGCATTCATAAGCACCAAGACGCATTGTACCGCCATAGCCCGCAATGTTTTTTTGCTCTGACATTAAATCTATAACAGGGTAGGGTGTTTTTTCATCAAATTCTGTTGAATTTGCAGCTTTTAACCCAACAACATTTCTGGCATATTCTATAACTGCACACTGCATTCCAAGACATAACCCCAGGAACGGAAGATTATTTTCTCTGGCATATTTAATAACATTTAGCTTGCCTTCAATACCCCTAAAGCCAAAACCCCCGGGGACAACCAAGGCGTCTACATCGCTAAGCATTTGTGCTGCTATAGAATCAGACTTGCAATCTTCAGAAGCAAGCCATTTAATTTTAACTTTAGTATCATACGCACATCCCGCATGCTTTAGTGATTCCACAACAGAGATGTACGCATCGTTAAGTTCTGTATATTTGCCTGCAAGCGCTATCGTAAGCTCATTTTTAGGGTGTTTGATTTTACTTACCAATTCTCTCCAGTTGCTCAAGTTAGGATTTTTTGATTTGCAATTTAAAATCCTTAACACATTTTGTGCAAGGTTTTGCTCCTCAAGCGCAAGAGGTACTTCATAGATTGTATCCATATCTTTACACTCTATGACGCACTCTTTTTGTACGGAACAAAACAGCGCTATTTTGTCTTTTTCAGACTGCGATACCGGAACTTGTGTTCTTAAAACCAATATTTCAGGTTGTATACCAAAACTTCTTAATGTATTAACACTGTGTTGAGAAGGTTTTGTTTTAAGTTCTCCAGATGTTGGCAAATATGGCAAAAGTGTAACATGTATGGACAAAGAATTTCCAATCCCTACTTCAGATCTAAATTGTCTTATTGCTTCAATAAATGGCAAACCCTCTATGTCACCTATTGTTCCGCCAATTTCCGCTATAAGAAAATCAGGTTTAAATTGTTTTGTTGCCAACTGTATTCTTGATTTTATTTCATCGGTTATATGAGGAATAGTCTGAACCGTTGCTCCAAGGTAGTCACCGCGACGTTCTTTGTTAATAACCGTTTGATAAACACTGCCTGATGTTACATTGTTGAACTTGCCTAACGATGTATTTGTAAATCTTTCATAATGCCCGAGATCAAGATCGGTTTCTGCCCCATCATCTGTTACAAACACTTCACCGTGTTGAAAAGGACTCATTGTACCGGGGTCAACATTGATATAAGGATCAAATTTTTGTATCGTAACACTAAAGCCTCTGGCTCTTAAAAGATTGCCCAAAGAGGCGGCTACTATACCCTTTCCTAAAGAGCTAACTACACCGCCTGTTATAAAAATATATTTTGTCATTATTTACCCTTACTTAATTAATTTTTGGAACCTTAAAGTAGTCAGACTCTACATCAGGAGCATTTGCCATAAGTTCCTCTCTGGTATTTTCATATTTTACGGCATCTTCTCGCATAACATTAAAAAATTCCATAGCATGATTCATGGGCTCAACATTAGTTGTGTCAACTTCATTCATTTGCTCGACGTATTTTAAAATATCACCAAGTTGTTTTGAAAACTTTATTTTTTCGTCTTCACTAAGTTCTAATCTTGCAAGCTTTGCCACATGTTCAACATCTTTAATTTCAATCATAAAATCACTTCCTCATCTTATGATAATTTATCAGAAAAACGATAATAATGCAAAATGTCTTGCAAACAAAAGAATGTGTGTAATATAATTTAAAAATGAGCGCTAAGTACAATATTCTCATAGTTGAAGATCATGCACTTACAAGATTTGCACTAAAAACTTCCCTAAGAGAGGCAGATTTTACAGGTGAAATCTTTGAGGCATCATGTGCACAAGAAGCCTATGAACAATTAGCTCTTTTTAATATTGACCTTGTAATCATGGACCTGGGCTTGCCCGGTATAAACGGAGTACAAGCAACTCAAGAAATTAAAAAGATGCACAAAAAAATTAAAATAATCATCTTGACTTCTCACAGTGAAGAAGAAGAAGTCTTAAAATGCCTTGAAGCAGGAATTTGTGCTTATTGTTCAAAAGATATAAAACCTGATAAATTAATTGAACTTATAAAAGATATTTTAAAGGGAAATCTATGGTTTGATTCAACTGTTTCTCAATACATACTGAATGCTAAAAAAACAACCAGACAAAAAGCTGACGATGACTATAATTTAACACTAAAGGAGAAAAAAGTTCTTTCACTTCTGGCTGATGGCAACTCAAATCAACAAATTGCAAAAAAATTGAATATTTCCGTAAATACTGCTAAAGTTCATGTATGTAACATATTACAAAAATTATCGGTAGATGACAGGACACAAGCTGCCATAAAAGCCATAAAAGAAAATATTTTAGGTTAGTTTAAAAATAAGGATAGAATTAATATGTCAACATTGGGAAAAATACTTATAATTGACGATAACCCAAAACTTTTGGAAGACGCCCTACCTATGTATGGTTATGAGGTAAAATCTGCAACTGACGGACTTTTGGGTCTTAAAATTTTAAGCGAAGAAAAAGAGCCTTTTGATTTAATTTTGCTTGATGTTGTCATGCCAAATCTTGATGGTTGGGAAACGCTTAAATCAATAAGGGATAACGAAAATACAAAACATATTCCCATAATAATGTTAACCGCAGTAAATGAGGATAATAAACAGATTTCAGGTTTAAAATTTGGTGCGGATGACTATATAACAAAACCTTTTATTTTACCCAACCTGCTTGCAAGAGTTGAAGCACTTTTAAGACGTTCAAATTGGTCAAATCAAAAAAAACACACAAGCGCTTTGCCTTTTGTGACATCTCAGCCTATCTCGCCTCTTACATCAAGGGAAAAAGAAATCTTACAACTTGTTGCCAAAGGGGCAAGTAACGCAGACATTGCACAAAAACTTTTTGTACGTGAAGTCACCGTTAAGACCCATCTTAACAGTATTTACAAAAAACTTAATGTTGATAACAGAGTTCAGGCGGTTCTCTTAGCAATGCAGACTCAAATTATAGACAGTTAATCATTTTTTACTTGACTATTACATAGTATGTCGGACAATAGTAGAGCGGGAGATAAAAAGGATAATAAAGCATGAAATCAAAAGATGAATTAGTTAGTCTTGTTTTAAATAATAAAGAAGAATTTAGCGATTATTTTTCTAAAAACAGTGATATAGATTTAAGCGAATGTGATTTTAGCGCATGTGAAATTTCTGACGTCGATTTTTCAAATATTGATTTTTCAGGTGCAAATTTTTCAGAATGCTCACTTACAAATGTAAGTTTCACAGGATGTGATCTAACGAGCGCAAACTTCTCTCGCGCAACTGTTGCTGAGTGTAATTTTGCCGAATCAGTTTTAAATGGTACGGATTTCAGCTATTCAAGCGTTACTTACTCAAACTTTACAGACGCTGATATGGCAGGATGCGTCTTTAACGAAGCAGATCTATCTGATAGTGACTTTAGCTCAAGCGCCAATATGAGCGCATGCCGTTTTGATGAAAGTACGATTTGGCCTGATAGCGATAAATTGCCTGAAGACTTTGACTCTACATATAATTATGACTTGTCGTCATTACAAGATGAAGAAGATTCACGCAGCGACGATTTTGGCTACTAATAAAAAATATGCTATAAAGTTATTATGTTTAAAAAAGCATTTTCTATTTTTCTAATAAATCTGTTGTTTTCATCTGCTTGTTATTGTGCGCAAGAGATAAGACCCGAGAATCTGGAAGAGCACAAAATTCAATATGACGAGCAGGTTCAAACCCTAAAGGGCTCTTTGTTTATTAATGACACCGAAGAAGCTCAGATGGTCGTAAACAAACAACAACAAAGTGATATAGAAGACTTAGAAAATCTTTGGAATGCTACGGTAAATTCCAATCCGCTAATAAAATTTTGCCTTAAAAAGCTTGCAATACCTGAAGAACAAAGACGCGTCCACTCCTCGCTTATGGCAAAAAGCATGAGTGCATTAATAAGCGGTGCTGCTATGCTTCCCTCGTTTATGGGAATGCACTATTCAATCCAATCTGCGTCATTTGCTGCCGCACGACTTGCCAATAACTGGATTAATAAAGATAACTACAAAAAACTTAAAGACGTTCCATTAACAGACACAGAAGCAATTGAACTTGCCGCATTGATTGAAGAATTACAAGACGAGATAGTTGTTACATATTATAACTACAAAGGCGCACTAATGCGTCTAAAGGACTGCAGGGCGCAACTTTTATTGTACAACAAAAATTATAACGAGGCTCTTAAAAAAAACGACTCTCTTGAAATATCGGTTGCTTCTGCGCAATGGGAAGAACAGTTAGTTGAGGAATACAAAATAAAACAGGATGTAAAAAAATACCATCTTATGCTGGAGCGTCTTGCAGGGAAAGAAACAACAGAAAACCTAAACGTTGCTCAATATAATCTGAAAACTCAAAATGTAGATTTAAACAACATTAATTTTTCAAAACGTGAAATCCCTGTAAATATTGAGGCATTCAATGCTAAAAATTAACAAAAAAATTCTTAATATATTTCTTTGTTTTTCACTTATAAGCTCAAGTGTTTCAGCTATGACACTGGAAGGGCTTAACTATCCCATGCCGCCTGCAAACAGGATGGGTGTGGGTCAAAATCCTGAGGCGCCTTTTAGCGAGGTAAAAACAGTAAATGAAGGAAAAACAATTACCTCAAAAACAGGTATAAAAGAGGCGGCTTATGATTCATCCTATGCCGATTTAAGTTTAAAACGACTTGCAGAAGATGTTTCCTACGACTTAAACATTGAATCAACAGACCTGCTTGCAGATTTACAAGTTTTGTGGAATGCAGCAGCACAAAGAAGCGAAACTATCAAATACACCATCTACAAGCTTTCAAATCCTGACGAGAATAAACCTGATGAAAATATATTAAAAAAAATCATTAAACCAATAGCCAGTTTTTCAACTCTGGCAGGGACAGCGCTCAGCTCAAACCCGTACATGGCTTCTGGTGCACTAATAGGAGGGGGGCTTTTGGGTGCACTTGTTAAAGATGACAAGGAAATGAACTATAAATTTACAAAAGTAAATGATGCGGATATGGTTCTTTTGGTTAGAAAAATTGATGATTTGCAAAAAAAACTTCTTAATTTATATATTGATTATTTAACAAAAAGAGAAGTTATGGCAATGACCCTTGACAATCTTGAAAAAAGGCGAGAAATTTATCAAAAATCACAAAAATTACCCAAGGAAGAGTTAATAATAGCAGACGTGTACTACAGAAACGCGCAAAATGCCGCAAAAAAAGCAGAATCGGAATTTTGGGCTTCTCGAATGATACTTGAAAATCTCGTTGGTGCTGAAGTTTTAGCACAAATTGAAGATAAAAAGTAATTATTTTTTAACTTTAATTATCCACTTAACATTCAAATCAGAATTTTGAAAAATTTGATTTAAGTCAGGTAAATTTTGGTAATAGGGAGAATTTGCAGCAAGTTCCTCAAAGCCCTGTGTATCAAGATTTTGTCCGCTGCACTCTTGCCAGCCCTCAGGTATTTTCTCACCATAAAACAAAATTATAGCCCCAACAGGCATAGTTTCACCGGTGCCTTCAATTACTTTTACCTCAGGCACAGGCTCTTTTGCTTTTTTTGTCATAGCAGGAGCCATAACAACTAGTGTTATTGAAATTAAAAGTATTACGATAAGCATTTCTGCAAGTGTAAAGGCATCTCTTTTCATAAAACCATTCTATCATTTTTACAATATTGTGCAATTAAAAATCATTTATATAATTCTTTTGAACTATATGCCCTTATATACTCGAGTATTGCTCCCCCAATTTCTTCCGTAGGGTCAAAATGAGGGCTATTGGGATATAAAATTTGTCTAATCATCATCCTGTTAAGCGGTCCGTAAGCGTCAGGGACGAGTGTTTTTCTATATATTCCGCTTAGCATCACCTGAATATTTGGCGAGTTTGTATTATTAAACCTGCTAAGCGTTGGGTACAATTTATCAATTCCTTTGACATTGTTGTCAAGCATTCTGTTTAAAATATAAAGCAATTCCAGCACCACAGCTTCACAATTTGTGGTTTTTAATTTTTCTTCAATTTGCCCAAGAGCATTTTCACCCTCATTTACAATTTGAGATACTCTTTGCTCATCAAAAGTACAATAGTTTCTATTAGGATTTGCAAAGCACATGTTTTTTCCGATATTTTGTATTGAATATGCTACAACAGGATTAATCGACATGATAGCCCTTTCTTATGAATACACAAACGGCGGTCCGTTTTTAATCTCAAGCAATATATTATCCGCCATTACTTTTAGTTCTTCAGGCGCCTTTCCTTCTTTTCTTTTACGCTCAAATTCTTCTATTAGAGGTGCAATGGCACTTTCTTTTTTTGCTTTAAAGTTTTTTATTTCTACCTCAACTAATCTTTTTTGCAAATTCAGCTCCGTATTTGCATTTTCTTTCATAACTGCAACTTCTTTTAGAGCATCTGAGCCTTCTTGAGCTATATAACTCGCAGCACTAACACCTGCCATTGCAAAAAATAGATTTCTCAAAAACGGGTTATTATTGTGTATGAGCCAATTGTACAAATGTCCTCTTGTTTCATTAAGATAACAATAGAAAAAAGACTTTCCGCTTTCTGTGCTCATGCCGGTAGGTGCATTACCCCAAATGTTTTCGACGCTATTTGCAACACTTGAAGCTATTTCTTCAGCTTTATCTAAGTCAAAACCGGCTTTTTGTGCACATTCTTTTGCCATTTGTTTGTTCGCACCCATCTTTATGAGAGTATCTCTTAAAAGTCCTTCATCTTTTGTTTTATTTTTTATGATATCGTTTAAAATATTTTGTTTTTGAGTTTTAAAGTTATCAATAAAACCCTCTTGCAGTTTTGCACCGTCTTTAAAATTTTTAAAAGTTATAATTCCAAGCATTGCAGCACCAAAGAGCATTGCAGAAGAAATAAGTGCATAGGGTAAAATACTCTTTGATTTTTGTTTATTGTCTTGTATATCTTCTTTTGATGTAAAGTTAAAACGTTCGCTATATACGCTCTTAGCAGTATCAGCCTCGCTATTTGCATTTTTAAGTACTGTTTTAAAATACTCGCCCTTTTGACTCAACATGTTTCTTTGGAGAGCAAGTTTCCCTGAGAAAGATTTTGTTTCAATATCAATTAAATGCTCTTGCAAATCTCGTTGAATGTCAGCTTCTTGTTTTTTTAACCATATTTTTTTAATTCCTTCAACAAATTTTTTGGCACTTAGTGTAAGCGCACTGAAAGCAAAAATTGCAATTGCACTTAGTATATTTTGTCTGTTTGGATCACGAAGTGCCATATATGTTGCAAAACCTGTTTCTTCAACTATATTCATGTTCATACCCATAGCAGGCAGTTGCTTTATAAACGGTTCGCTAAGATTTTTCTTTGCAGAATTTTTAAAGACAAGACTCAATAGCGCACTTATAACAAATATTGAACCGGTACTTGCAAAAAGCGGAAGCATTGCTTTTTTAACATCAAAACCCTTGTTGTCGTTATGCTCACCATATGCAAAAGCGTCCATTCCCGTTTCTTTATCAGAGATTACAAGCGTATTAAATGTATCATCCAGACTTGTTGAATAGTCGCTATTGTCTTTTATAAAATTATTTACAACAACTCCTTCAAGTGTTGCATTTTTTTGTTTTAACTGGTGATTTGTCAGATACCTAGAGTTTATATTATTATAAGCTGGTGTCTGAGAGTTTATTTTGGATTGTGGCAATTTCTTCATCCTTTTTTCTTGGGGTTAATAACTTTCTGATGGCTTCTTTAAGATTTTCTATTTCAAAATTTTTAAATACACTCATTTCATCTCTTATTTTTTCATCTTCTTCAAATTCTTCATCAATACCAAAGATTGAGAAAAATCTTTTAAAGCGTTTTTTAAGCGATTTTATTGAATCTGAGATTTTCTTTTCTATGAAGTTTTGGATCTCACCTACAACTGCAGCTATTTTTTCTTGCACTTTTATAAGCTCTGTTTTTATGTTTTCAACAAAAGATGCAATATTTTTTACAGCTTCGGGTATATTTTTTATAATATTAACAAGTGGTTTTATTATATTATTCGAAATACCTTCAAACACTTTTGCTATGGGTTTTGGCAGGGCATTCTGAATATTATCAAGGACTTTTGTTGTAATTTCACTTAGTCCCGCTAATTGCTTTTGAAGCTTTGATGCAAGTTCGGCATTTTTAAGCATTGCCTCTTGTGCTGCCTTATCCATTGCTTCCGCACGCTGCATTTGTTTCCACTGCGCATAGCATTCCTGATAAGTCATCTCGCCGGGGCGCCTTGGCTCATCTGCCTTTTTTGTTGAACCACCTCCGCCCATACCGTTACATATAGGGCAAGCACCCAACGGAAGCCCATGTGGACAAGTGTTTGCGCGTGCATTATTAACTTGTGGAGAGTAGCCACTCATAAAAATTCCTTGTGTAAATACACCGCAACACAAGGAAACCCGTATTCCTCTTAATCGGTTTCCGCGATATTGAGGCATATAAGTTTTCCGACTTTACGGCTGCGGCCCAGTTAAGGATTTTCACCTTATTTCCTTTTTGTAACGTTATAGTATCATCAACTGATATCTGCGTCAAACAAATATATATTTAAGTTAAAATATATTTATGAAATGTGTTATTGTAATTCCTATATATAAAAAACATCCGGACAATTGCGAAATTCTATCTCTAAAGCGTTGTGCAGAAGTTTTTAAAAGTCGCGACATAACCTTTGTTTGCCCAAAAAGCCTTGAGATTCAACTTTATTTAGATATATTTCAAAACAATAAAATCGAGTTTTTGCGTTTTGATGATTATAACTTTAACTCAATAAGCTCTTATTCAAGGCTTTTACTAAACGCAGAGTTTTATGAAAAATTTTTAAATTGGGATTATATGCTGATTTACCAACCGGACGCTTGGGTTTTTAAAGACGAGCTTGACTATTGGACTAATATGAATTATTCCTACATTGGCGCCCCTTGGTTTTGTGGTGAAAATATGCTTGAGCTTGCAGGCAACGGCGGATTTTCATTGAGAAAAATTAAAGACATGATTAGCCTTTTAGAGGCAGACAAATTTATATTTTTTACGCCTTTTGAATTCGCAAAATTTCACTACAAAAAAACAGGGCTATTTTATTTTTTAAAATTTGTATATAAATATTTTAAACATATATTTTTAAGGGAAAAATTTTACCAAAATACACCACTAAACGAGGATTATGCAATTGTAAAATATGCCAAGCATTTTGATAATGGATTTAAGGTTGCTCCAGCTAAAGTTGCAGCTAAATTTTCCTTTGAAGTACATCCTGAGCTGTTATATGAGCTAAACAACAAAAGACTGCCATTTGGATGTCACGCATATTTAAAATATAACCCCGAGTTTTGGAAGAAACATATTATAAGTAATTAATAAATTTTACTTTTGAACTTTTCTAAGAACCACTATTTCTTGCGAAGCAATTCCTAATGGTTTATTTTTTACAATAGTATTTTCAAACTCGGTAATTATATTCAAAAATTCAGGATTTTTCATCATCTTGCAATATAATTTGCTAAACTGAAAAAGTTCTTCCGGACTAACATAACCATAACCTAAACTATTCACATGTAAAAAATTAAACGGTATTTGCTCCACTATCTCAACTTTATACATATTGTTTTCCATTAAAGAACATGCTTCTTGAAGCTCTTGTTTTGTAACGGATGCAACAAAATCACCATTTGTGGAAAATCTGCCACGCTCATTTTTGTCTGTAGAATATTTGTTTAAATTTTCACCGCAATATATATTGAATAAAACCAGTCCGTTTGGTTTTACAACTCTGACTTGCTCTTTTAAAAACAAATCCCACTGTATAAAATGTATCATTGCATCCAATGAAACTATTTTATCAAAACTGTTATCATCAAAGGGGAGCTTTTCGCAATTTCCAACAACTGTATTAATATTGAGCTCACCTTTATTAATATCAATTCGACTTAACATGTCAGTTGAAATATCAATTGCAACAACTTCATTTCCTTGCTCTGCAATTGCAAATGATAATCTGCCAGTTCCGGCACCAACATCGAGAACCTTATCTCCTTTGTCTATATACTGCAAAAAATATCTTTTTGTTACACTTTCAAAAAATGGAATTTCGACATTCTTTGCGTAATACTCACCAACTCCGTCATGATTCCAAGCACTGTACTTATAATTGTTAACAGCTTCAATTTCTACAGGTTCCCATGGGCTAAACATTTTATCTTTTGGTTCTTCAACAACATTTGTTGCAACCTCTTTATTTTTCTTAAATGACTTAATTAAACTCCTAATACCCACTTATCCCCCTTACTTAAATATATAAATTACTTGCCGGTGGCCGGAGTCGAACCGGCACGTGGGGTGAACCACACCAGATTTTGAGTCTGGCACGTCTACCAATTTCATCACACCGGCAGGTAAAATTCAATTATTAACTTGTCAATCTGTCGAATGTGATGAAATTGGTCTACATATTTTCTAAAACATGCTCCGCCTGTTTTGTCATCACAATGACTTATGAAATAATAATATCAGAAAAAAATTATTTTTCCAATTCTTTTTTTATAATTTCATTTAACAATTTTGGGTTTGCTCTGCCTTTTGTTTCTTTCATTGCTTGACCTACAAAGAACCCAAAGAGTTTATCCCTGCCGCCTTTGTACGCTGCGACCTGTTCAGGATTTGCCTCAATAATCTTTCTTGCGACCGCTTCAAGCTCAGAAGTATCAGAAAGCACGCTCAAGCCTTTTTTCTCAACAAGTTGTTGCGCATCCTCACCTGTTTTCAGGATTTCAATAATAAGTTGTTTTGCAATATTATTTGAAATTGTGCCTTTATCAAGCAGAGCAAGCAACTTTGCAAAATTATCCACGCTAAGTTTCGTTTCATTAATTGAAACTTTTTCTTCTTTTAAATATGCTGCAATCTCTCCCGATAGGAAATTAGAAGCCACCTTAGGATTTACACCTGCCTTGAGCGCTTCATCAAAGAATAGGGCAGTATCCATTTGATTAACAAGTACATTAGCGTCGTACTCACTAAGCCCAAGCCCTACATATCTTTCAACTTTTTGTGTCGGTAACTCCGGCATGGTTTTTCTTATTTGCTCAATCCACTCTCTGCTAATTTCAAGTGGCATTAAGTCGGGTTCGGGAAAATATCTGTAATCATGTGCATCTTCCTTACCGCGCATAGAAGATGTTGTACCGCTGTTGTCATCCCAAAGTCTGGTTTCTTGAACAACTTCGCCACCTTCCTCAATAATTTCCGTTTGCCTTGCAAATTCATATTCTATTGCTCTTTGCAGCGCCCTAAAGCTGTTTACGTTCTTTATTTCAGCCCTTGTGCCAAATTCTTTTTGTCCTTTTAGTCTAACGGAAATATTAGCGTCAGCTCTCATTGAGCCTTCTTCCAAGTTACCGTCACAGACACCTATATACCTTAAAATATTTCTCAATTGCTCAACATATTCTCTTGCTTCATCAGATGAGCGCATATCAGGCTCGGAAACAATTTCAAGAAGCGGAGTCCCTGCTCTGTTTAAATCAACTAAAGAATATGATGACCCGTAAAGACCTGCAGCACCCGCATGGACAAGCTTGCCTGCATCTTCTTCCAAGTGAGCACGAGTTATACCGATTTTTTTATTGGAAATTTGTACCCAACCACCAAGACATATAGGCTCATCAAACTGTGAAATTTGATATCCCTTTGGTAAATCAGGGTAAAAGTATTGTTTTCTGTCAAACTTGCATCTTTTTGGGATTTGCGAATTTAGTGCAAGGCCTGTTAATATACCCATTCTTACTGCTTCTTTGTTTAAAACAGGTAATACACCGGGCATGCCAAGGGTAATGGCAGATGTTTGCGTATTGGGCTCTTTTCCAAATTGAGCTCCATCCGGCGCAAATATTTTTGTATTGGTCTTTAGTTGGGCATGTACCTCAAGACCTATAACCATTTCATATTTTTCTTTCATATCCTCAAGCGACATATTATCTCCTTGCTTCAAGTTTTTTTATTAATATATCACAAAAATTTTCATAAAAAAGTTAATAATTCTTAATATTATTTATAAAATAGGCACATTATTTTTGTTATTTGAGTTTATTAATATATGGAAGTGGAGTGCAAGTTATGAGTTATCCTGTATATAATCAACAACAGTATATGCCTCAAATGGTTCCTGCAGCATCTTGCGGGGCTGTTTCAATAAATATCATGAACCCGACCGTAGGCTATACAAATCCGATGACGCAACAACAATATCCAAATGGCATTTATCAATATCCGCAGGCAAGTTACTATAGTCAACAGCCCATGCAAATGCCGTACCCTATAAATTATAACAATAACGTTAACAATAATTCGCTTAACGCAGTAGGTGACGATAAAAATCAAGTTCCAACACCACCTGCGCCTAATGCAACAAATAATGAGGTAAAAAATACCCAAGAGCAAAAAGAGCCCGAAAAAAAGGAAGAAACCAAAGAAAAAATTCCTCTAACCGATGATTACATAAAGTCGTTGGAAAATTATCTGAATTCTCAAGACCCAAAAATAAGGTTAATGGCGGCAAAAGATGTACTTGAAAGGTTTAAAGAAGATTCTGCAAGAAAAAATGATAAGGCTCTAACGGCGCTTTTAAACAAAACCTTACAAGACCCAAACTCTGCCGTCCGATTTTTAGCACTTGCAACTCTTGATGCAGGTTATGCAAAAGGGGATGAGCTGACAATTAAATTATTAAATAACATTAAAAATGATACACAAAGAGAACATGGTGAAGACTCACGCTTGGCTTCACAAATATTACTGAGATTAAGCGCAGGTGATAAGGTTAAATTTGTTCCGCAAGATTCACAAGACGTAAAAACAGCTGACAGTGAGTCCAAGGAGGTTGTATAATGTCCGGCAGATTATTAAACGTTGCCACAAAGACAGCTGCTGTTCTTGCAACAGCAGCAACAGCGTATGATGTTCACACTTTGGGCACAAGACAGGCCAAAATCAAAAGAGAAAGCAATTATGCGGATGACTTTATTGCGCAGCAGATAGGTGCTTCAAAATTAAACTATCCCAGCGAAAAACACAGCGCCATGAAAGATTGGATTATGGGTTTTAAATATCCGCTGCAAATTTCAGAAGTTGCAAATACTGTTACAGGTTACGTAACAGGAGCCATAAAGGGCATAGGATATAATTTTGCCACTTTGGGCTTTTCAGCACTTACGTTTTTTGCAAAGTCTGACACAATGAAAAAAGCAGGTTTATTTGGACTTGGTTTATCTGTGGCATGGGATTTTATAAAAAACAGTACGAATATTTTCGAACGTACGGATTATTTACGAAGGAAATAATTTATTGCTACACTATAGCGTGTATTTAAAGGATTAATTTACAAAACTTAATAAAATCAAAAAATTTAGCAATTTATTTTTATCACAAGATTTGTAGAAGCAGTTAAAGAATATCTATTTAAAAGGAGATTTATATATGATACAACCGCAGTATTTTCAACAAGCATATCCTCAGACGCCTTCAGCAGTAAGTATTAATATTTACGAACCCAAGAGTTATGCTTCTGCGCCAAATCAAATACCCTACGGTTACACAAACGAACTTTATTCAATGCCCCAAAATTCGCTCTGGGCAGCTCAACCGCAAGGCTATGCACAATCTCCTGTTTATTACCCCCAGCAAGGACAAGTGCAGTATCAACCCGCACAAGTAATAAATCAACAACCTCCGATATATTTTCCACAACAAGGACAAGCACCATATCAACCCCAACAGGTTTTAACTCCTGCTCCGGCAGCTCAAGTTCAAACAGAGCCCGTTGCACAACAGGAAATGCCCCAAAGTGCCATTGAGGAACAAACCCAAGCTGAAGCCGCTAAACCGGCACAAGAAACTCAAATGCCTGCAGTAGAAAAACCTGACGAAGCCATGAAAATTGACACCAATGCATTGGTTGCAGACTTAAAAAGCACAGACCCAAAAGCGCAATATGAAGCAATAACTTCAATTGCTAACTTTACCGTTGCATCTCCCGATTTAGCTTTACAGGTTGCAACAGACCCTATTAAACAAGCTTTGGCTGATGTTATTAAGTCAGATACAAGCAAACTTCCCGACTTAGCAACAGAAAAAGCTAATATCGAAGCAAAAAAACAAAAAGGTGAAAAACTCACACCGGAAGAAGAAGCTACTTTGGCTAAAAACTCACCAAAATTAGAAGCGGAAAGAAACAAGGCATTTGCTATGTTCTCACTTGCAATGGTACAAAAAGTATCAAGAGATAATGTGGAACAATACGCAAAATCACAAGCAGAACAAGGAAAAGAAGCCCCGGTGCAATTAGGACTAAATCAGTTAATAGGCTACAACGAAATTGTAAATGCAATTAAAAACGAATCAAACAGCGAATTAAGAACAGCAGCTATCCAAGCGCTTCAATATATGGCAAGGCCTGAAGAAAGTGCAGAAGTAGAAGGAATTTTAACTCCTATAACAAACGATGCAGATTCTACGGTAAGCAGCTTTGCTAAAGACGCAATTGCAAAACTAGGTCAACAAGATACAACAGAAGCAACTCAACAGGATGCATCTAAAGTAGCGTAAATGAATTCTTAAATTTATCCTTAAATAGTCCGTACTCAAAGTCTGGAGTACGGACTATTTATTAAAAATTATTAAATATTTGAATTAACAATTGCAGTATTGTTTAATTAGGATATGAGTAATGTGAAAAGATTTAACCAAAGCAACAATAATAAAAAAATTGCACAATTAAAAACATATCTTGGGTTTGAATATATAAAATTAAAAAAAGACGTAAACGGCTTGGAGTTCAATGTTGAACATTTGCTCGAATATGCAAAAGAAATTCGCTACAACATTTGCGTAGCAAGAAAAGTTGAAGATAAAAGCTTTGTTTATAACTATTTTGTAGAAGGTTCAAAATTAAATTTGTTTCTTGATGCTTATTTTAATGGTAAAATTGAAGGCGATATTATAGATATTGACAAGCTAAAGCCGGAAAACCTCGCATGAATTCCAAAGATTTTTTAACAGAATACAGAAACATTTTGCACTCCTGTGAAAGACCATCCCGCTATATCGGAGATGAGTTTTTAAGTGCGAATAAAGATTTTAATAGTGCAGAGGGGACAATTGCTTTTGTTTTTCCGGATAAGTATGAAATTGGCATAAGTAATTTCGGGCATAAAATTTTATACCACGTTGTAAATTCAAACCCAAAATATATGGCAGATAGAGCTTATGCGCCGGATAAAGATTTTTTAGAGCTTTTGAATAAAAATAACAAACCTCTATACGCTATGGAGTCAAAAGAGCCTCTTAATAAATTTGATTTTTTAGGCTTTGCGCTTCAGTATGAAATGGCATACACAACACTTTTAAAACTTCTTGAAAGTTCAAAAATAGAAGTTTTATCAAAAAATCGCGATGAACACTCACCAATTATTATGGCAGGAGGGCCATGTGCCTACAACCCTAAAGTGTTGGATGAATTTGTTGATTTATTTATAATTGGGGATGGGGAAGAAGTTATAATTGAGATTTTGGATTTGTATACCAAAATAAAAAATCTCCCAAGAGCAGAGATTTTAAAACAATTAAGCAATATTGAGGGTGTGTATTGCCCTTTATTTCCCAAAAAAACAAAAAAAAGGATTTTTATTCCCGACAAAAAATCTCACCCGACAACCTCGCCAATCTCCCATTTTGTAAGTGTACATGACAGGGCAACAGTTGAAATCAGGCGCGGGTGTGGCAGATTATGCAGGTTTTGCCAAAGTGCACATACAAATTTACCCATAAGAGAAAGAAAATCTGAAGATATAGTTTCCCTTGCTTGTGATTATGTTAAAAACACAGGCTACGACGAGTATTCGCTTTTATCTCTTTCTTCCAATGACCACACACATATAGAAGAAATTATAGAAAAACTGAATATTCATTTTAAGGGCACAGGTGTAAATGTTTCTCTTCCAAGCCAAAGGGCAGATAAATTTTCGCTAAAACTGGCTGAGCTTATGCAGCAGGAAAAGAAAAGTACAATAACACTTGCACCTGAAGCAGGCAGCCAAAGAATGAGGGATATAATAAATAAAAATCTCAGCGAAGAACAAATTTTAAATGCTGTTTTATCTTGCGTTAGGAGCGGTTGGGACAAAATAAAGTTTTATTTCATAATCGGTCTGCCTTTTGAGGAAGACGAGGATGTGCTTGCAATTGCCGAGTTGATTAAAACTATTAATAACAGATGTCGCGAAGAAAAATTAAGAATTCCTCTTATCACTTGTTCAATTTCCGTTTTTGTACCAAAACCTCACACGCCGTTTGGCTGGCATGGCCAAAACAGTGTTGAAGAAATAGAGAGAAAAAAAGCTCTTTTACTTTCAAAAAAACCGCAAATTAAAAATGCGCGTTTAAATTTTCACTGTGCTAAAGTCTCTCAGTTGGAGGCATATTTTACTCGTGCCGGAAAAAAGGCGGGTGAGTTAATTTTTGAACTTTATAAAAACGGATCTTATTTGGACTCTTGGGAAGAAAATATAGATTTTGAACTGTATTACTCAATTGCCAAAAAACTTGGAATAGATATAGAAAAAGAGGCAACAACCACATATAACCCTTATGACAATTGTCCTTGGGAAATTATTGACACAGGTATAAATAAAAAATGGCTTATCAATGAATACGAGCAAGCGAAGGCAGCTAAAACCACAGTCCCGTGTGAAACAAAATGCTCAAATTGCGGAGTTTGCACAAATTTTAAGGTATCAAAAATACTTGATAAATAGCTATTTTGTAAGTTTTTGCACACATGATAAAAAATTCATTATATCAATTGGCTTTGTAATGTAATCCTCGCAACCAAGTGCTTTTGCATTTTGCTTGTCTTTATCCATTGCAAAAGCTGATACAACAAGTATTTTTGGTCTGTTGATATTTTCTTCTTTAATTTTTTTCAATAACGACAAGCCATCAAGCTTTGGAAGTTGAATATCAAGCACAACAAGGTCAAATTGCATTGATTTTATTTTCTCGTACGCCTCAAGCCCATCTGTTGCTTTTTCGACAGAGTAATTTTTGTATTCCAAAACATCACAAAAAAGCTTCATATTTGCTGCATTATCTTCGACAATTAATATTTTTTTCATACAAGAGCACCTTTTAACCTTACTTTAAATGTAGAACCTTTATTTACTGTGCTCTCAAGGGTGATTTTGCCTTTGTGAAGTTTTACCAACTCTTTTGTAATTGTAAGCCCTAAACCTGTTGAACTCTGACCCTTTGTGTATAAATTGTTCAAATGCACAAATTTAGTAAAAATTTTGTTATGATATTTCTTATCTATTCCCACACCTGTATCTTTTACTTCAAGAATAAAATCTTTATCATCTTCATATATTTTTATAGTTATATTCCCACCCTCGGGTGTGAATTTTATAGCATTGCTCAAAAGATTAAACAAAATCTGCTGTAATTTTTGGTAATCTGCCATAATATTTTTTACACTTTGATTTATAAAGTCAACCTTTATTGCTTTTTGCTCAGATAAAGGTGACAATATATTTATAGCTTCTTGTATAACTATAGCAGGCGATAACTCGCTCAACGATATTTTCATTGCTTTGGATTCAATCTTAGAAAGATCAAGAATTTCATTTATCATACCGAGCAGATGAAGTCCTGAAATGTGTATATCCTTTACATACTCTTCCTGTTTTTTATTTAACTCACCAAATATTTTATAACTTAACGCCTGAGAAAACCCTATAATAGCATTAAGCGGGGTTCTTAGCTCGTGAGATATATTTGCCAAAAATGCGGTTTTTGTCTTGTCAAGCTCAATGAGTTTTTTGTGTTGTTTCTCAATTGTTTCGTAGGCAATGTTTTTTTCTTCAATAGCGTCTTGAAGTGCTTTTAGTTGCATTTTAAAAACGTCGTTAAGCTCATAATCCTTTATAAGATATGCAACAACACTAACAAGAGCTTCAAATGATTTAATCTCGTCTTGCGTATAATTATCATCCCTTATGGCAACAACAAAACCAAAAAGTGAATTTCTTATAAGCAGTTTTGTACAAATCACAAACCCGTTATTTTTGTATACATGTGTAGTTTCATCTTGATTTTGAATATAATGAAAAATCTCGTCATCGAGAGTATGATTTTTGTTATCTTTGGTAAAAAAACCTTTTAACTCAAAATCATCGGAGCTTACGAAGTAAATTCCATAATAATCTGCACTAAACACCGAGGAGATTTTAAATAAAATCTCCTTATAAAAATCCACATTAGATATATTATTTGAATTAATAAGCTCTGTAATAAGATTAAAAGCATCAATTATTCGTTTGTTCATTGAACAATTATAAAACTTTTTAAAGATTAATGCAATGCAAGACTACGGCATATTAAGTCTATACCCACCCTTTGTTGCATTTTGCAAAATATCCTCATTAATTTTTGCTCTTAAATTTTTAATATATTTATACACATAATCCGTAGGCAATTCAAGAACTTTTGCAAGGTCTTTTGCATAAACTATTTCGTTTTTGTTTTGTATAAAATGCTCCAGAACAGCCTTCTCTCTTGGTGTAAGAGATTTTTTAAATGTAAAATTTAAAGTTGAAAAAAGGTCTTTCGGCTTATCTTCTTTTTTCATTGCATCATTTTGCATATCAACCGATTTCGATGCAATTTTTAAAATATTATCTTTTGGTTTTGCAGTCTTAATTTCAGAAACAGAAGCTGCAATTTTTTCGTTCTTCAAAACAATATCAACTATATCACGTGTTTGTTTTTCTTCTTTTAAAGTTTTGCCAAGGCGTTTTGCAAATTCCTCTAAAGTTATTTTTTCAAGAGAACTTCTCCATTGTTTTATTTCTTCTTTGCTTAAATATTCACTCATTAACTGTTCCTCTTTATGTGCGAATTATTCCGTTCTTTTTAGTTATAGCACACATCAGTTTAAAAAATCCGCAAATATTTCATAAAGTAAATTTTTTTTTATTTATTTAAAAAATGTCAAAAAAGCCTTGACAACACAAAAAATAAGCCTTGCAAAAAGCAAGGCTTAAAAATTATTGAAATTTATTACTAGTCGTCAGCGTGACCTGCTGTGCCTAATACGTCTTTCATTTTGTGAATTACCATTTCTTTAACAGCAGTTCTGCCGGGTCCCATATATTCTCTCGGGTCAAATTTTTCAGGGTGTTCAACAAAGAATTCACGAATTGTTGATGTCATTGCAAGCCTTAAATCTGTATCAATGTTGATTTTTGCAACACCATGTTTTGAAGCGTAAGCAAGCATATCTTCAGGAACACCTTGTGCATCGGGCAACTTACCGCCAAACTTATTACATTTATCAACAAAAGCCTTAGGAACGGATGAAGAACCATGTAAAACAAGAGGGAAATCATAACCGACAACTTCATTAACAGCTTTTTTGATTTCAGCAAGTCTGTCAAAGTCGAGTTTAGCTTCACCTTTAAATTTGTAAGCACCGTGAGATGTACCTATTGCAACAGCAAGAGAATCACAGCCTGTTTCTTTAACAAATCTTGCTGCTTCTTGCGGGTCTGTATATGTTGAATCTTTAGCGTGTACTTTAACATCATCTTCAACACCTGCAAGTTTACCTAATTCAGCTTCTACTGAAACACCTCTTGCATGTGCATATTCAACAACTTGTTTTGTAAGTGCAATGTTTTCTTCAAGCGGAAATCTTGAACCGTCTATCATTACAGATGAAAAACCACCATCGATACAAGACTTACAAATGTCAAAATCAGCACCATGGTCTAAGTGAAGTGCAATCGGAACCGTAGTTGTTGCAAGTGCAGCTTCAACAAGTTTGATTAAGTATGTTTGATTTGCGTATTTTCTTGCACCAGCAGAAACCTGCAAAATAATCGGGGAACGAGTTTCTTCAGCAGCCTCTGCAATACCTTGCAAAATTTCCATGTTGTTAACATTGTAAGCACCAATTGCATACTTGCCTGCAAGAGCCTTTTTGAACATTTCGCCTGTTCCAACGAGTTTTCTTTCTGTCATAAAATAATCCTCATTTGTGTACCGTATACGCCACTAATATATTACAAAATCAAAACGATTACAAGAGTTTACAAAATATTTGAATTGGGTTTATTTATATTTACACATGTGTAAAAAAACTGTATAATTTTAATGTACAGTTTAATTGGAGTGCTACAATGGAAAATTTAAAAATTGCAATCGGTTGTGACCATGGCGGTTTCCACTTGAAGGAAAAAATCCTGGAGTATCTTGGTGTACACAATATTGAGTACAAAGATTTTGGCATTTATACTCTTGAACAAAGCGATTACCCGATTGTTGCAAAACAGGTTGCACAAGAAGTTGCAGCAGGCAATTTTGACAGAGGTATATTGGTTTGCGGTACAGGAATTGGCATGTCAATTACTGCAAACAAAGTAAAAGGTATTCGTGCAGTATGTCTTGAAAATACTTATTCAGCAAGAGTTTCTCGCGCACATAACAATGCAAATATACTCTGCCTCGGCGAAAGAGTCATCGGTCAAAATTTAGCACTTGATATAGTTGATGTATGGCTAAAGACAGGCTTTGAAGGCGGCAGACATAAACGCAGAGTTGATATGATTGAATAACAACAAAATATTTGAAACTAAATATTTTTGCTGTAAGATAAAACTATAGAATTAGTTAGTTATTTAGGAAGTTTATAACAATGTTCGAAAGATTTACCGAAAAAGCAATTAGGGTAATCATGCTGGCACAAGAAGAAGCTAGACGTTTGGGGCACAATTTTGTAGGCACCGAACAAGTCCTCTTGGGTCTGATTGGTGAAGGTACGGGTATTGCTGCAAAAACACTTAAATCTATGGGTGTTACAATAAAAGATGCGCGTGCGCAAGTTGAGAAAATAATTGGTCGCGGCAGCGGGTTTGTTGCAGTAGAAATTCCCTTTACCCCTCGTGCAAAAAAAGTCTTGGAATTGTCTTGGGATGAAGCAAGGCAGCTGGGACACAACTACATTGGTACAGAACACCTTTTATTGGGACTTATTCGAGAAGGCGAAGGTGTAGCAGCAAAGGTTTTAGAAAACTTGGGCGTTGACCTGAATAAATGTCGCAGTAATGTTATAAAACTTCTCGGCGAAACAAAATCCGGATCATCAGGCTCTCAAGGTGCAACACCTGGGGCATCGCAAAGCAAGGCAAAAACTCCAAGTCTGGATGAATTTGGTACAGATTTGACACTTGCAGCACAAGAAATGCGTCTTGATCCTGTTGTCGGTCGCGAAAAAGAAATTGAGCGCGTAATTCAAATTCTTGCAAGACGCACCAAAAACAATCCCATATTAATCGGTGAACCCGGCGTAGGTAAAACCGCGATAGCTCAAGGTTTAGCGCAAAAAATTGTTGATTGTGAAGTACCTGATATCTTGGAAAATAAAAAAATTATCCAGCTTGATATGGGACTTTTGGTTGCTGGTACAAAATACAGAGGCGAGTTTGAAGAACGTCTTAAAAAGATAATGGATGAAATACGCCAAGCAGGCAATATTATTCTGGTAATAGATGAAATGCACACACTTATCGGCGCAGGTGCCGCTGAAGGCGCAATTGATGCTGCAAATATTTTAAAACCCGCTCTATCACGAGGTGAAATTCAAGTCATAGGTGCAACAACGCTTGATGAGTACAGAAAACATATTGAAAAAGACTCTGCTCTTGAGCGTCGTTTCCAGCCTGTAATCGTTGAACAACCTTCAGTTGAAGAAACAATAGAAATAATAAAAGGGCTTAAACCAAAATATGAAGAGCACCATAAGCTTCATATTTCCGATGAAGCGATTGTTGCAGCAACAGAACTTTCAAGCAAGTTCATAACCGAAAGGTTTTTGCCTGATAAAGCAATTGATATTATCGATGAGGCAAGCTCAAAAGTCAGACTCAATGTTTCGGCACTTCCGCCAGAGGGAAGAGAGCTTGAAAAACAGCTGAAAGCTATTATTAAAGAAAAAGAAGACGCAATTCGAAACCAAGAGTTTGAAAAGGCTTCTGATTTGCGCGACGATGAGGCAAATCTTAAAGATAAAATAAGAGAAATACAAGACAAATGGCGCAATGAACAGGATGAAAACAAGCCGACCGTTGGGGTAGAAGAAGTTGCACAGGTAATTTCTACCATAACCGGTATTCCCGTTACAAAAATTACCGAAGGCGAATCACAAAGACTTTTAAAACTCGAAGAAACTCTGCATGCGCGTGTAATAGGTCAAAATGAAGCAGTTGTTTCTATTGCAAAAGCTATACGTCGTGCGCGTGTTGGCTTAAAGAGTCCGAACAGACCTATTGGAAGCTTTATTTTCTCAGGTCCTACGGGTGTAGGTAAAACAGAACTTGCAAAGGCTCTTGCTGAAGCTGTTTTTGGCTCTGAAGACAACATGGTAAGAATTGATATGTCCGAGTTTATGGAAAAACATACGACAGCAAAGCTTATAGGTTCGCCTCCGGGGTATGTAGGATATGATGATGGCGGACATATGACTGAAATCATCAGGAAAAAACCGTACTCTGTTGTGCTTTTTGATGAAATTGAAAAAGCGCATCCGGATGTATTTAACATCATGCTTCAAATACTTGACGATGGTCGCCTGACAGATTCAAAAGGTCGTCACGTAAGCTTTAAAAACACAATTATCATTATGACATCCAACGTTGGTGCTCATATGATTCAAAATACATCCAAGCTTGGTTTTTCTGTGTCTAACGATGAAAAGAAAGACAAATACGAAAAACTCAAAGAAACTGTTATGGAAGAACTCAAAAAAGCTTTCAGACCTGAGTTTTTAAACAGAATTGACGATATTATCGTATTTGCTCACTTGAACAAAGAAGAAATCAGAGAAATCGTTGACTTGATGTTAAATGATTTGTTCAAGCGGTTGAATGAAAGACAGCTAAAAATTGAGGTAACAGACGCTGCAAAAGATTATCTCGCAAAAGAAGGATACTCCGAAACCTACGGTGCGCGTCCGCTAAGGCGTGTTATACAAAAGAAAGTAGAGGACGTTTTGGCAGAGGAAATCTTGACCGGCAATTATCAACCAAACGATGAGTTGATTATGGATATGCGAGATGACCAAATTGTTATCGAGAAAAAAGTTAAAGCTTAATATTTTGCCCGCATAAGCGGGCAATTTTTTATTATAAATTTGCAAATCTTGCTTTATTATATATAATAGTATTATTCACTTTGGAGAGGTGTCCGAGTGGTTTAAGGTGCAAACCTGGAACGTTTGTGTGGGGGCAACTCCACCGGGGGTTCGAATCCCCCCCTCTCCGTTTTTTATGTTAGACAAAAGTGCAATGATATATTCTTCTTTATTATTTACAATACAAATAAAGGAGAATTTTATGTTTTATAATGTTTTAAAACTTGATGATGTTGTTAAATTAGGGGAAGAAAAATTTAAAAGGGTGCCGCTTCTGGAAAATGATAACAGCAATTTAAGTATAGTTGCCCTCAAAAAGGATGAAATTATCGACACTCACACATCTGTTTGTAACGCAGCTGTTTACGTTGTAGAGGGTGAAATTGAGCTGCATTTTAGTGCACAAAAGTTTTTATTGGATGAGGGCGATATTTTGATGTTTAAAAAGGACGATGAGCACAAAGTTTTAGCTCTTAAAGACTCGAAATTCTTATTAATTAAAATCTAGAGCTAAATAACCTCAAAACCATATTTTACAAATTTATTTCTTATTCCCTGCACAAGTTCTTTCTTTGGTTCATCAACGTCTAATTTGTATTCAAGGCCGAGCTTTTGCCATTTCTCGATGCCCATTTTGTGATAAGGTAAAAGCTCGACTTTTTCAATAATCGCCCTATATTTATCCAAAAATTCTATTAACTTGTCTATATATTTTTCATCCGTTGTAAAACTTGGTACAAGAACCTGTCTTATGCGAGTTTTTTTATTAATCGAATAAAGATAATCAAGAAAATCTAAAACTTTTTTATTATCTTTGCCCGTAAGTTTTAAATGCATTTGCGAATCAAGATGCTTTATATCAAGCATTACAAGATCACAAAGTGTAATTGCGTTCTTGATATCGTCGCTTAAATCAACATAGCCGCACGTATCAAGACAGGTGTGTATCTTTATCTCTTTTAGTTTTTTAAATAAACTAAGTACAAAACCGGCCTGCAAAAGTGGCTCACCGCCTGAGAGCGTCACTCCTCCGCCTGAAAAATTGAAAAAATCTTTATATTTTAAAATGTCGTTGTAAACACTATCAACAGTCTTTGCGCCAAGAGAATTTTTAAACCAAGTATCGGGGTTGTGACAGTACAGGCATCTAAAAGGGCACATTTGCATAAAAATTACATATCTTACCCCCGGCCCGTCGAGCGTTCCGCCCGTTAAAACAGAATGTATATAACCCAGTTTATCTGTCATAGCAATATTTTAATACAAATCGGCGCAAGATGTTAAACCCTGCGCCGAATATTTGTTTTCATTAGAAACGATTATGGAATGTTCTTGAAATAACATCCTCTTGTTGTGCTCTTGTCAATTTAATGAAATTGACCGCATAACCTGAAACTCTTATTGTGAGCTGCGGATAGTTTTCAGGATGATCCATAGCGTCAATAAGCGTTTCTCTGTCTAAAACGTTAACGTTAATATGCTGACCCATATTTGTCATATAGCCGTCAAGCATACCTTTTAAGTTATTAATCTTTTCATCCTCAGTTTTTCCAAGTGAGTTTGGAATAATGGAGAATGTGTTTGAAATTCCGTCTTTTGCGTGTTTGAAGGGCAATTTTGCAACAGAGCAAAGTGAAGCAAGCGCACCGCACTCATCTCTGCCATGCAGCGGGTTTGCACCCGGGGCAAAAGGAACATTTGCCTTTCTGCCATCAGGCGTATTACCTGTCTTTTTACCGTAAACAACGTTTGATGTAATGGTTAAAATTGATTGTGTAGGAATTGCGTTTCTGTATGTAGGCAATTGTTCAATTTTGCTCATAAACTTCTCAACGAGTTTTGTTGCAATTTCATCAACCCTATCATCATTGTTACCGAATTTCGGGAAATCGCCTTCAATTTCAAAATCAACTGCAATACCTTGTTCGTTTCTGATTGGTTTTACTTTTGCATACTTAATAGCGCTTAGCGAGTCAACAGTTACAGAAAATCCTGCGATACCGCAGCCCAATTTTCTTACAACATTTTGTTCCATTAATGCAAGTTGAGCTTTTTCATAGTAGTATTTGTCGTGCATATAATGAATTATATTAAGCGCGTTAACATAAGTTGTTGCAAGCCATTCCATCATAGCGTCAAATTTTTTGATTACTTCATTGTAATCAAGATATTCTGATGTTATTGGCTCAAATCCGTTTGCAACTTTTACAAACGACTTTTCATCCACACCACCGTTAATTGCATATAAAAGTGCCTTTGCAAGGTTAGCGCGCGCACCAAAGAATTGCATTTCTTTGCCGATAATCATAGGCGAAACACAACATGCAATACCATAGTCATCTCCAAACATAGGACGCATCAAATCGTCATTTTCATATTGGATTGATGAAGTGTTGATGGAAAGCTTTGAGCAGAATTTTTTGAAATTATCAGGTAAATTTACTGACCACAAAACTGTCATGTTAGGTTCAGGTGCAGGTCCAAGGTTAGTAAGTGTGTGTAACATACGATAGCTGTTTTTTGTAACAAGTGTTCTACCGTCATCACCCATACCGCCAATTGACTCTGTAACCCAAACAGGGTCGCCGCTAAAGAGTTCATTATACTCCGGAGTTCTCAGGAAACGAACCATTCTTAATTTGATGATAAAATCATCCATTATCTCTTGGGCTTCCTGCTCGGTCAATGTGCCGTTTTTAATATCTCTTTCACTGTATATGTCAAGGAAAGTAGAAACTCTGCCAAGGGACATTGCAGCGCCGTTTTGGTCTTTAATTGCTGCCAAATATCCAAAATATGTCCACTGAACAGCTTCGCGGAAATTTTTAGCAGGTTGAGAAATGTCATAACCATAAGTTTGTGCCATTGTTTTCATTGCCTCAAGTGCTAAAATCTGTTCCGAGAGTTCTTCTCTTTCACGAATAATATCTGAGGTCATATTGAGTTTATCAGATGAAGATTTTTCGGCTTGTTTTTCTTCAATAAGTCTGTCAATACCATAAAGAGCAACACGTCTGTAGTCGCCTATAATTCTTCCTCTGCCGTATGCATCTGGCAAGCCTGTAATAATACCACTTTTTCTGCAAGCACGAATTTCGGGAGTATATGCCTGAAAAACGCCTTCGTTGTGAGTTTTTCTGTATTTTGTGAAAATTTCTTTTACTTTTTCATCTTCTTTCAGTCCATACGCCTTACAGGAAGCTTCAACCATTCTATGACCACCCCAAGGCATAATAGCTCTTTTCAAAGGTGCATCTGTTTGCAGACCTACAATAAGCTCATTATCCTTGTCAATGTAGCCTGCAGCGTATGCGTCAATTTGAGATGGAGTTGATACATCAGCATCCAAAAGGCCATTGTTTTCATGTTCTTTTTTCATTAACTCTTTTACTTGTGACCATATATTTAGAGTCCTTTGTGTAGGTTCTGCTAAAAAGCTGTCATCTCCAAGATAAGGCGTGTAGTTATTCTGAATAAAATCAACCACATCAATTGATTCAGTCCAAGATCCGCCGTTAAAACCCTGCCAACAAGGCATTGTTTTTTCTAATGTACATTCCATTATTGTCTCCTTTTTTTTATTTTGTTGTTTGTGTTGTTAAACAGTCAATGTCTTTAATGACACAGTTAATATGCGTTAAAATGTCATACAGCAAAATTATATTTTAGTTATAAATCAATGTCAAATTATTAAGTTGCAACTTTAAGGTTAACTTTTGTAAAATCTCTTTTTTTAAATATACTCTGTTTGCTCTAATTTTTACAAAATTAATTAGCCCATGACAAAAAAATATTATAAACTAGATATAACAATTAAGGAAAGCAAGGGTGAAAGTCCCTCACTGGTCCGCAGCCGTTACAGTCGGAATGCTTAATTTACGACTGATATTACGCGACTAATGAGGAGATTTTAAAATGCAAAATGCACTTAACAACAAAGAAAATGTTGTTACACTTAATTCGCAATTGGTAAGCGAAGCTGTAAAAAAGGCAAGAGAAGGAAGTTTAGAGTTTAAAAATCAAGTAATAGACGCGTCTTGCGCGGTACTTGAAAATCTTTTAATTGTCAAAAAGGATGGTACAAAAGAAAAGTACAATGTAAAAAAAGTGGTAAATGCGGTTAAAAAATCTGCCGCAAGAATGTTGATAACATTTGATGAAGATGAAATTTCAAGAATTTGCGATTATGTAAATAAAAGTGTCGCAAGCCTGAAAAAAGAAAGCATCAACATACTTGAAATTCATAACATTGTAGAGAGCGCACTTGAAGAGATTAATCCCAGAGTTGCTCAAAGCTACAGAAATTACAGAAATTACAAGACAGATTTTGTACATATGTTAGACAAGGTTTTCCAAGAAAGCCAAAAAATTATGTACATTGGGGACAAAGAAAATTCAAACTCGGATTCTGCTTTAGTTTCTACAAAAAGATCACTTATATTTAACCAATTAAATAAAGAATTATATAAAAAATTCTTCCTGACGGTTGATGACCTGCAGGCTATAAGAGAAGGTTATATATACATTCATGATATGTCAGCAAGACGCGATACCATGAACTGCTGCCTGTTTGATGTTTCGACCGTCTTAAAAGGCGGCTTTGAAATGGGTAATCTTTGGTATAACGAACCAAAAACCCTTGATGTTGCCTTTGATGTTATAGGTGACATTGTAATGGCTGCCGCAAGTCAACAATATGGTGGCTTTACCGTTGCAGAAGTTGATAAAATCCTTGCACCGTATGCTCAAAAGTCATATGAAAAAAACTATGACAGATATGTTTGTCTTGGTTTGCCTTTTGAAAAGGCGCGCGAAGAAGCACTGAATGACGTTAAACATGATTTTGAACAAGGTTTTCAAGGCTGGGAGTACAAATTTAACACAGTTGCCTCCTCTCGAGGCGATTACCCGTTCATTACAATGACTTTTGGTCTTGGTACGGGCGAATTTGAAAAAATGGCCTCTCTTATAATGCTTAAAACAAGAGAAGGCGGACAAGGTAAAAAATCTTGCAAAAAGCCTGTTTTATTTCCAAAGCTTGTGTTTTTGTTTGATAAAAATCTTCACGGTGAAGGCTGCGAACTCTACGAACTGTACAAAGCAGGAGTTGAATGTTCAAAAAAAGCAATGTACCCCGATTGGCTCTCTTTAACAGGTGAAGGTTACGTTGCGTCAATTTATAAAAAATATAAAAAAGTTATCTCTCCAATGGGCTGCAGAGCGTTCTTATCACCTTGGTTTGAACGCGGAGGAATGACTCCTGCCGATGATAACGATTCTCCGATTTTTGTGGGAAGGTTTAACATTGGGGCTGTAAGCCTGCATTTGCCAATGATTTTAGCCAAAGCAAGAAAAGAAAGTAGGGATTTCTACGAAGTTCTGGATTATTATTTGGAGTTGATTCGAAAAATTCATATAAGAACTTATGAATATTTAGGTGAAATGCGTGCTTCAATCAACCCTTTGGCGTACTGTGAGGGCGGATTTTACGGCGGACATTTAAAACCGCATGATAAAATTAAACCGCTTTTAAAAGCTGCAACAGCTTCCTTTGGAATAACCGCGCTGAACGAACTGCAAGAACTTTACAACGGTAAATCATTAGTTGAAGACGGTCAGTTTGTACTTGAAGTTATGGAGTATATAAACAAAAAAGTTGCGCAATTTAAAGAAGAAGACGGAAATCTCTACGCTATTTACGGTACACCGGCTGAAAGCTTGTGCGGACTGCAGATTCAACAGTTTAGAAAAAAATACGGTATAATTGACAAAGTTTCAGACAGGGGTTATGTTTCAAACAGTTTCCACTGTCATGTAAGTGAAAATATTACTCCAATTGAAAAGCAAGATATTGAAAATCGTTTCTGGAATTTGTTTAACGGCGGAAAAATCCAATATGTTAAATATCCGGTATCGTATAATACAAAAGCCATAGAAACGCTTGTTATGCGTGCAATGGATATGGGTTTTTACGAAGGGGTAAATCTATCACTTGCATATTGCGAGGATTGCGGTCATCAAGAACTCTCAATGGACACTTGCCCAAAGTGCGGTAGCATGAATCTCACTAAAATCGACAGAATGAACGGATATCTTTCATACTCTCGCGTAAACGGCGATACCCGTTTAAACGATGCAAAAATGGAAGAGATTAAAGACAGAGTGAGTATGTAAGATGAATTATCATGATATAACAACGGACGATATGCTAAACGGCGACGGCCTTAGGGTAGTCTTGTGGGTTTCAGGTTGCACACACCACTGTGAAGGATGCCAGAACCCGATAACTTGGGATATTACAGGCGGTTTGCCGTTTGATAAAAATGCGGAAGACGAACTATTTGAAAAGCTTAACAAAAATCACATAAGCGGCATTACATTTAGCGGCGGCGACCCTTTGCACCCTATGAACAGGGATGAAGTTCTAAGGCTTATAAAAAAAGTTCATAATGACTGTCCAAATAAGACCATTTGGCTTTATACGGGATTTTTGTGGGAAGATGTAAACAGTCTTGATGAAATAAAGTATGTAGATGTTCTCGCTGATGGAAGATTTGAAAAGGAAAATCTTGATAACAATCTTCACTGGGTTGGTAGCCCAAATCAGCGTGTTATCAATGTAAAAGAAAGCCTAAAGACAGGCAAGGTCATTCTACATAAAAGCTAATTGTAACATTTTTGTAATATTTCCTAAATATAACTAAACTTTTAATTCTTTGTGCCGACAACAGTAGAGTAAATATGCAAAGTTAGTATAAGTATGTAATATTGTTTACTAGAAAAGGATGGCACAATGAGTATGAACATTGATTTATCGTCAATTTTAACAAAAATTGCGAACGATTCAAGCTTTGTTGACGGTTCAGAAGGCAAATTTTCAAAAGGTGAAACACTTTTTATCTCCGGCACTTCTGCAAAAGGTGATATGGTGACTTTGAAAGATTCCAGCGGCGACAGCTACAATGTTTCTGCACAAGAGCTAAAAGGTTATTTAACCGACGAAGAACTACAAGCATTGATGAGCAACTCGGCAACTGTTCAGGTTGGCTCAACGGAAGCAACTTCGGCAACATCAGAAGTGAGCGAAGTAGGTGAAGTTGAAGCAACAACCGAAGTAGGCGAAACTGCCGAAGTGGGCACCACATCTGCTGCAATTCAAGACGAAATCGACAAACTTGAAGCGCAACGTCAAGCAAACCTTGACAGCATGGAAACACTCAAGGATCAAATCGAAGACTTGAAAGACGAAATCCAAGATTCTATCAACGCTGCAATTCAAGAAATGGAAGAAATCGAAGAAGAGCAGAAGAAAAAAGCTCAAGAAGTTGTAGATGAAGAGCTAAGGAAATTTCAAAACTCAAATGGCGAAATGACGCAAGATGAGTTTAACGCAAATGTCCAAAGTCAATTAGCTGCAATTAACCCTTCAATGGGCTCAGTAATTTCAGAACTTTTAAATGCAAATACAAAAACTGCACTTATGAGCAATTTATTAGGTCAACTGGATTCAAAAGTTGCAATTGACTCACAATTATGCAGCCAAATAGATGCAAAAAACACAGAATTAGATACTGCAATCGCTCAGGAAGAAGCACAAAAGGCAGCAGAAGAAGCTCAACAACAGGCTGCACAAACTCAATCAAATTCTTGCGACCCGATTGGTTTCCAAATGGAAGCTGACAGCGACGGCGACGGCACGGTTGGAACAGTTCAGTTCGACTTCTTCTATGATTCGGATGACGACGGAAAAATCAACTCTATGGATGACTTTGTTGGTGCAAAAGCCGATAAAGCGGGTCAAGACGGTTGGAGCGAAATTGAAAACCTTGACGGTGTCGGCGGCGAGGCAGATGGTGTAATTACTGCTGACGAGTTATCAAATGCAGGCATGAAGGTTATGGTAACCGATGAAAACGGCGAACAGTATGCAATGAGCATGGATGAGTTTGAAGCTCAATATGGTGAAATTGCAATAAATTCGCAAGACGTTGAAGCAGGCGAAGAAGGCTTTGCAAGCGGTGTTGGACCTAACAACTTTGGTACTGATGCAGACAACAAACTTCTAAGCTCATTTAACTTATCTGTCGGAGATCAAGACTTAACTGGTTATCAAACAAGCGATACAGAGGACTGGTTGGTTGAAAACTACTCAGACGTTATGGATTTAGACTCAATTGCAGCTGAAGGCGTTGATGTTTCAGGTGTTGGCTCAGGCAGTGAAGCTGTGGGTGCTGTTGAAGGCGCAGGCTCTGCTGAAGCTCAACAATATGTCGAATTTTCAAAACAGTATCGCGAAGAAGTTCTTCCAAAACTTGAAGCTCAAATTGACGAAGCTTATGCTGAACTTGGGCTATCACAAGATGCAATTACCGCATACAAAAACATAGCAAAAGCTGAGGCTGATGTCGAAGGACAAAAAGTAGCAGATGACTTAAAAGCTCAAGAAGAAGAAAAAGCTCAACAGCTCTATGAAGAAGCTCAAGCAGCTAAGGAAGCTGAAGAAGCTGCAGCAGCCGAAGAAGAAGCCGCAGCTGAAGAAGCAGCCGAAGAAGATGCTGATGTGAGCGAAGAAGACACCCCTAATTTCGATGACTTAGAAGTCGGCGAAACGGTTGACACAACTGAAAGCACCTCGGAATTAGAAGATCTTCTTGACGAAGAAGAAGCGTAAAAACTCTTAAAAAATAGTTTTTAGTGCCCCTTTAAAAGGGGCACTTTTTTATATTACGCCTCTGTGTTTAAATATACGATAATAAGCTCTGATTGTTGTTGTAATTTTCTTTCTTCGCGGCATTTTAAAGAAAAATATTAACGGAATGGCGAGTATGCACATCAGCGCAAGGAGTAAAAATACATCATAAAACGCACAAAGTTTTGCTTGAGAGAGCATTTGTTTATAAAAATAACCGTTTGCCTTTTTAGCTGCTATATAAGGCGCAAAATAAGTCATAAATTTTGTTTTCATAACCATTAATTTATAGTGAAAATTCAAATTTGTGGTACTCAAGTATGCAACCAAATAATTTTGGTGAATTTGCGAAACGCGCGTTACAAAAGTAGAAACTGCAGAGGTTGATATAGCTGTCACTATGTTTTTAAAAAGAGCGTGTAATCCCGCAGCATCTGCAAGTTTTGTTTTTGACAAAGTCATAAAAGCAAGTGCACTTATAGGTACAAAAGTTGTTGCAATACCTATGCCCAATATAACGTTTGGCAAAATTATGCTCTCTAATGATGAGGTATTATTTAGCCTTGAAAACATAAATACGGCTGTTGCCATAATCACCAGTCCAATTGCTGAGAGCAATCTGTTCTCAACTTTATCTGCAACTTTACCCATAACTAAAAGTCCTATAAAACATGATATTGCACGTGGAAAAACTGCAACACCTGCAAAAAACGGGGGGTATCCAAGAATATTTTGTACAAATTGAGGTATTAAAAGCAAGGTACCATACAACATGATGTTAATAAATGAACTTATTGCAGTTCCAACAAGAAAATTTCTGTCTTTAAATACTCTGACATCAACTATAGGTTTTTTTGTTTCAAGTTCCCAAATATAGAAAAACACAAATGATACTATTGCCATAAGAGTGAGCCAATATATCCAGTATGTATCGAACCAATTAAACTGTTCACCTTTATCAAGGACAATTTGCATACAACCCATACCAAGAATTATTGCAAATAAACCAACATAATCCATTTGCGACTTGGGCTTCTCTTGGGGCTTATCATCACTTATAAACAATTTTATAAGTGCAAGACTCAAAAGGCAAAGAGGTATATTCATAATAAACACCCATTGCCAAGAGTAGTTATCGGTTAAATATCCTCCGACAAAAGGTCCAAAAAGAGGGGAAAACATAGCGGCAAAACCAAAAAAGCCCATTGCAACGCCTTTTTTCTCCGGAGGAAAGGTTTCAAGCAGCACTGCCTGTGCTAAGGGCAAAAGCGCACCGCCTGCAGCACCTTGGAATATACGGCACAATATCAACATGTGCAAATCCTTGCAAAGCAAGCAAAGAATGCAGCCTATACAAAAAAGACTAACGCTCCAATATGCTACACTCTTTTTTCCGCAAGCATTTACCCACCAACCAAATATAGGCAGCATTATACCGCCTGAGATAATGTATGCGGTAATAATACTGTTTGCTTCATAAGGTGTAGCACCAAAATAACCTGCAATGTGCGGTTGACAAACATTGGTTGCAGATGATGCCACCATTGACATAAATGCAGGGAGAAGTATTGTTATTGCAACAATATACGGGTTTACTTTTTTCTCTGTTGCTTGCTTGGGCATAATTCTAATTCCTTTGTGTTATCATAATAACACAAAGGAATTCTATGAAAAGTATTTATTTTTAAATTCGTCGTCGAAATTTTTTGTATAATATCCAGTAAACTTCTCAATTCGCAACAGCATATCTTTTGAAATTATATGCTCAATTTTACAGGCAATCTCCTGCGCCTCGTCATGCTTTGCACCGAGAACTTTTTCAAAAAAATCAGACAGCGAGTTGTGTTTTTTTATAACATCCTCCGCCGCAAGTATGCCCTGCCGTGTAATAGAAATGGCATCATATCGCCCGTAGTTTATTAAATTTTTATCGGCAAGTTTTTTTAGCGCCTCGGTTGTTGAAGCACGGCTGACACCGAGTGCGCGCGCAATATCTACCGCCTTTACGGTGTTATTTCTTTTATAAATCAAATACAACGCCTCAAGATAATCTTCAAGACTGGACGACAGTTTATCACTCATTAATTAATTATGAGTTTGTTTTAAGGCTTTGTCAACCTTGTCAGAGTTTCTGTAACCTATTGCGCTTCTGTAGCCCGAAACAAGATACATAACGGGGAGCATCGGCTCTATCCACTTAACACCTGAGAGCACGCCTGCAGTTGCAATGTCATCCGTATGCAGTGCAATATCGAGCGGTTCAGGTTTTCTTAGCTCTTTTTTATTAGTGTTGTCTTTGTTGCAGCAAATTTTATTTATAATCGGATTTACGATTTTGTTTCCGATTTGATTTGCAATAAAACTGCCGCCCAGAACACCAACGGTAAGTATGCCGCTCAGGATTATCCCCGTCTTTTTAAGCGGGGTCAGCTGTTTGATTATACCCTTCTCGTTTAGTTTTTCAGCCGCAAATAAAAAGGTTCCCGCACCTACGTTACACAAAAATATGTTTGCAAAAAATTGATAAATTCCCTCTTTAATTTTATTTGTCGTTTTTTCCCTTGTTTGTTCACCCGTCAGTTTATCCGCCGCAATTCCGCCCGCAATCCCGCTTATTACGGGGATAAAACCCATTACAGAGAGCTTTGAAATTTCACCCATGATATTTTGCGATGTAATATTTTCCTTGTTTCCAAACAACTTTTCAATAAGCTTTTGCGAGCCTGATTTGTCCTTAATTTCTGCAAGCAGAGTGTCGGTATCTTTAAGGCTTAACATCTTTGTTCTGGCTTTATTTAAAATGGCTGTTACATCTTCTTTCAGATTGGGGGTTAATTTTACAAAATCATCCACAGCCTGATTTTGCAGCCTTAAAAGCTCATCTTTAGGCACGCTTTCAATAAGCTTTTCGCCTTTAATCTTTATAAAATTAGCACCTAAAAGTGATGAGGCGGTAATTGTACCAAGAATTGCGGCGTTTTGTATTGCCCGTTTTTTCCTGTTTTCTTTTGGCTGCTCAAAAGTATCTTTGACACCGAAACCAAGAGCCGCGGTTGTTAATATAAGGGGCATATGTCTGCTTAAAGTGTTTGACAGTAATGGCTGATCAAGAAATTTTCCTACCGATGATAGTTTCATTTTATTCTCCTTACATGTTAGTATTCCCTAACATTTGTTAGACATGCCTAACAATATTGCAAACAAAAAACTTTGTCAATAGCAGAAAAAAATTACAGAGTAGTATTTTGTGCAATATCGTCGAGATTTTCCACATCAACCTCGCGCAGGAAGTTTATGTAGCAGGAATAATACTGTGCAAGAGCGTAGGTATAGCCGATAATAATCGACCTGAAAGACTGCTCAATTACTATGAGCGAAGTTAAATCATTTGTTTTGCCTTCTTCATAGTTCTTTTTGGATGTTTTCATCATAACTTTTGAATCTTCTATAAGGCTGTCGGTGTAGTAGTTCAGATTTACCCTTGCGTTTACAAGTTTCTCATAAGCGCTGCTCAGGTTTGCAAACGCGTTGTTTTGAACAGCGGCGTATTTTAGCTCAGCCTTTTCAATTTCAAGTTTTGCATTTTTAATCTCAGGCGAGTAATTATACAATAGTGGTATGTTTGTAAGGCCCGCACCAACGTATGCACCATTTAGATATCTTCCCTCATCAGACATGCCGACAGGCTGAAAAAGATATCCTGCGCTTACTTCAATATCAGGTATTCTCTGACTTGTTGCAATTTTAAGATTATTTTTTGCAACGTCTATTTCCTTTTGCGCAATTTTAAGGTCAAATCTGTGCTGCTCCGCAAGAGCCAGAATATCATTGAAAGAAGGAAGCGGAGATTTTGGCGAGGGGGTTAAAAGCTTTGTAAAGCCAGCATCATCGTCAAATGTTTCCACAATTGAATCATATATAGGGTCGGTATCCATAACACTGTTAAATTCAAAGCGTGCTGCCATAATGTTTGTGCGAGCCGTATTAAGCTGGGTTTTTACATGGTTTAGCGAAATATTTGCCTGAATAACATCTGTTTCTGTGGCTTTTCCTGCCTTATATCTTAATTTAACAATTCTGTTTAATTCTGTTAGAGATTTTTCCTCCATCTCTAAAGATTCAACAATTGATTTAGCACTCACAAGGTTAATATATGCTTCTCTGACATCCATTTTAAGGTCAAAGTTTTTATATTTTGCGTTTTCTTCGCTAACGTTATAGCTTGCCTGCGCACTTTTTTTTCTGTGTTTTCGTTTAAAAAGCTCTATTACCTGAGATATTCCGATTGAGTGCGGGTTGCCCGACCCTGCTTCGCCCATATTCCAATACGTACCAAAGCTTGGGTTTTGTAGACGATTAGCTGCTTTTATAGAATTTTTTGCAATTTGAACATCGATGTTCTGAGCCTGCAAGTCAATACTGTTTTCAATTGCTATATTAATTGCTTCGTCAAGAGTAATCTTTGCAATGTCTTCAATAGCATAAGAAGAAGTGCAAAAACACAGTAATATTAAGATTGTAAATGCGGCTTTAAAATTCAACTCTCACTCTTTATAAAAATATACGCCTTTATATAATAACATTAATATTAAGTTCTGGCATGTTTTTTGTAATTCTGTTATTGTGAGGTATATGAAAAGTTATGAATTCAGATTATATTTTAGTGCCCTGATGGCGGCACTTGGCGGCTTGTTGTCTGGTTATGACACAGGCGTTATATCAGGGGCTTTGTTGTACATAAATCAAACTTGGGATTTAAGCGTATCTCAACAAGGCTTTTTAGTTAGTTCAGTATTAATAGGAGCTCTTTTAGGTGCTGCCTCAAACGGAGTTTTAGCGGATATATTCGGCAGAAAAAAAATAATAATTGCCACTTCAATTATGTTTTTTGCAGGTTCAATACTGTGCGCTGTCGCGCAAAGTCCTATGGCACTTATTCTTTCAAGGATGTTTACCGGTTTTGCTGTTGGTGCTGTTAACTTTGCAGCCCCGCTTTATTTATCGGAAGTTTCACCAAAAGAAAAAAGAGGCATGTTTGTTTCGCTCTTTCAGCTTGCAATAACAGCAGGGATATTATTTTCCTATCTTATAAACTCCGCTTTTGCAAATTTTGAATACTCCTGGCGACTTATGCTTTTGGCGGGCATTGCCCCTGCTGCTCTGTTATTTACAGGCATGCTATTCTTAGATGATACTCCGCGCTGGCTTGTGCTAAAAGGCAGAGATAATGAGGCAAAAGAAGCATTTAGAAAAATTCAGGGCGACATTGATGTTGACTTGGAAATAACAGAGATTAAAAAATCATTTGATAAAAAAGATAATTCTAAATTCAAATTTCAAAAATGGTTAATAATGCCTTTTGTAGTAGGTATAGGTATTATGTTTGCACAAATTTGTACAGGTGTTAACACAATAATTTACTATGCGCCTACGATATTTAAGCTTGCAGGATTTGACAGCAATCAAACGGCAATATATGCAACAAGCTTGATTGGTATTGTTAATTTTCTGATGACATTTGTTGCAATTGCGTACAGCGATAAAATCGGAAGAAAACCCTTGTTATACATTGGCTTAACAGGAGTAATGCTCAGCCTTATTGTCATGAGCTGCGTGTTTGCATTTGCCTCATCATTAGGCGCATATATAAAATGGTTTGCTGTAGGCAGTCTACTATTCTATATTGTTTGTTTTGCATTCAGTTTGGGGCCGATTGGCATGACTTTAATATCTGAAGTATTCCCGCTAAAAGTCCGCGGAGTAGGTATGAGTATATGTATGGTGTCTAACTTTGTATTTAATTTTATTATCACTTATTCTTTTCCGATTATGCTCAAAAATACGGGCGCTGCAAACACATTTATGATTTTTGTTGTAATTTGTATAATATGCTTATTCTTTGTCTATTTCTTTGTTCCGGAAACAAGGGGTATTGCACTTGAACAAATCGAAGAAAATTGGAAAAACGGAGTGCGCGCTCGAGATTTTTAGATGTACTCGCTGTGGAATTTCCAAGCTTTAAATGTTTTTGAAAAATAAGTCGGCTCGAGTCCGGCTTTTTGTTTTAGCGAATATAAAAAGAGTTTTTTGTCAGATAACTGTTCCCATACACTTGGTAAATACAGTGCGCGATATTGCCCATCCTGTATTATAAGACCGTCTTTGCAGGGTATTATTTTATCAAGTAAATCCTCCTCGGAAGAAAAATGAATTTCATAAGGCTCGCTTAAAAGGGAGATTTTTATATCAATTTCGCTTAATTCGCTTTCATTAAGAGGGTTAAATCTTGTATCGGAATATGCGCTTAAATATGCGTTATGTATCAAATCCGCAATTAATGGTCTGTGTGCGCATGATGAACCTATACAACCTCTCAGTTTGTTGTTTTTTTGCAGTGTAACAAAGCTTGCACCAAATTGGTTTAGAACACAGGGGTAATTTTTAAGCGTCACATTACCCTTACTTTTTATCGAGTTATAGGCAATTTCTTTCAATAAATTTCCAAAATATTTTGCTATATATGTATTTTTTTCACCTTCATATAAAAGCCAAGAACCATAGCCCACAACTCTTGACTTGTCGTTTGCTGCAGATGACGAGTTTCTCATATCAAGCCTTATAAAAGAGTAATTTTTTTCTTGTGCAAATTTCAGCGCCCCTATAATTGATGCAGCGCCGCATGCCTGCTGTGGGTGAAATTTTCTATAATCATTTGATTCAATCATATATGCACTAATCTCATCGAGTTTTTTTGCCTGAGTATCGCTCAGGTAGTGACTTAAATCGCTTGATATAACAAAAGAACAGCTTTTATCATTCCAATATTTTGAAATAATGTTATTTACAACAGATGTACCGTTTTGCCCTACAATAACAGGTATTATTTTGAAATTTTTATGCAAATACTGCAATATGGGCAGCTGAACCTCTATAGCATGTTCATCTTCAAAAGCTATATTATTTATTTCAACTTGGAGTTCAGATATTATATCTTTATTTAGTTCAACTTCGCCAAGTGGAGTTAAAAAAGAGTCATAATCACATATTGCAGCTGTGTTCACATAGGCTTTATGCGCAGGAGAGAATATAAAAATATTTTCACCTTTTATGTGTTTAAGTGCCTGATATGCACATCTTGCAGAATAAATATAGCCGGCATGGGGGGATATTACAAGTTGGGAGATGTAATTTGAATCAATTTTTATGTCATTTTCGTACTGTTTAAACAAATTAAGCAGTTCATCAGTGTTATTTGGATAAAACCTGCCTGCGACTGAGGGATTTTTGATTTTTTTCATTCTTACTCCGATATTTTCTAAAATCAATTATAATATATTTATGGAGTATTTTACAAAGTTTGACGATAACACCTTAATTTGCGATGTATGTCCAAGACATTGCAGACTAAAAGTCGGGCAGAGCGGTTTTTGTAAAGTCAGAAAAAATACGGGTGAAAAAATTGAACTTGAATCTTACGGACACATAACCCTGCCTGCAATTGACCCTGTTGAAAAAAAGCCGCTGTACCATTTTTTCCCTTCATCAAAAATCCTCTCCTTTGGTACATACGGGTGCAATATGGGGTGCAGATTTTGTCAAAATTACAATATAACAAAAACTCAAAACAATCCGTTTTTACTTCCAAAAGCTACGCCAAAAGAGCTTGTTAAAATTGCTAAAAAATATAACTGCAAAAGTATTGCCTTTACTTATAATGACCCTGTAGTCTTTTTTGATTATGCAATTGATGTCGCAAATTTGGCTCGTAGCGAAGGAATTTACACAGTTGCCGTAAGTGCGGGATATATATGTGCTAAGGCAAGAGAGCAGTTGTTTTCAAAAATGGATGCTATAAATCTTGATTTAAAATCGTTTTCAAGAGATTTTTACAGAAAAAATTGTCTTGCCGATCTTGATGTTGTGCTTGATACAATTAAATATGTTCACGATAATACAAACGCTTGGCTTGAGATTACAACACTTTTAATTGAAGGACAAAACGACTCAGACAACGAGCTTGAGGCAATGTGTAAATGGCTTGTAGAAAATGTAGGCGTTAATGTTCCGCTGCATTTTAGCGCTTTTCATGGTGCATATAAATTTTCAAATATGCCTCCCACAAAATATACAACACTTAAAAGAGCCTATGACATTGCGCGCTCTATGGGGATAAATTATGTTTATACCGGTAACATTATAAACACAGAAACATCTTGCACATATTGTAGAAAATGCGGTGCAAAACTAATAGAGCGCGAGAGATTTCAAGTTACAAATTATAATCTTGATAAACTCTCGCGCTGCAAAAAATGTTCTACAAAACTTGACGGTTGTTTTTAACTATACAATAGGCTTAGAGTCTTTTGTAAAGTCGTTTATGGTTTTTGTCGCGGTTCTTACCGTATTAAGACAGTCATTCCCGCCGACACAGCCGCCTTCGCAACACATAACCTCAATTAAATTACCAAATTCACACTCGCCTTTTTTGGCAAATCCTTTTAGTGCTCTTATTGATTCTTTGTTTATTCCGTTTACAAGGTAAGGTTTAATTTCACTTTTGCCGTTATCTGCAACTTCAACGGATTTTGCAACTCCGCCCGTTATGCCAAAATTCCTTCCCTCGCGAGATGCCTCTACTTCAAAAGGTGTTCCTTCAAGCTCACTAAGCTCGATTTTATGAGCAATAAAGAGTGCACCCAATTCTTCATAGTTCATAACATAGTCAATATTTTCGTTTTTTAAAGCCTCGCTTTTTTTGGCAACGCAAGGTGACACAAAAACACTTATTGCATCAGGATATTTTTCTTTGCAAATTTCAGCAGTATAGTATGCCGGAGTTTTTGTTTCAGATCTAAATGGCGCAATCTCGCCCAAATGTTTGTCTACAAGATTGTTATAACCTGCACAACATGAGGTTGTCATAAATTTCTGCCCGTTTTCAATTCTTTCACTAAATTCTTTAGCTTCGTTTAATGCAGTTACATCAGCCCCTTGCGCAACTTCAAGCACATCATAGAACCCGCATTTTAAAAGCGCTGTTTTTAGCTGATATATTGTACAAGGCAGCTGTCCTGCTATAGATGGAGCAATCATTGCAACAACTTTTTTGCCTTGTTTTATTTTTGTAAGGATGTCAATTATTTGACTTTTTTCATGAATTGCACCAAAAGGACAAGCGCTCACGCATTTTCCGCATGTTATGCATTTGTCAAAATCAATTCTTGCATGCCCTTGTTCGTCTTTTGAAATAGCGTCTACAGGACAAGCATTTTCACAAGGAACAACGATTTTTACAATTGCATGATATGGGCAGACCTGTATACATTTTGTGCAATTTTTACATTTTGAACTGTCAATTTGAGATTTACCGTTTACAATTGAAATTGCGCCAAATTTACAATTTTCAAGACAAGGGCGAGCAACGCAACCCTGACACAAATCCGTAACAAATATTCTGTTAGGTACACAACCTTTGCACGCTGATTCAAGAACGGTTAAAGTTTGCTCATCCGGCTTTTCACGCTTTTGTGCTTCTTTTGCATAGTTTGAAAGTAAAACTCTCTCGTCAGAGCCTTCTATAGGAAACCCGAGTGTTGCAATAATTCTGTTTCTTAAAATTTCTCTTTCTTTATATATACAGCACCTGTAGGGCACCTCATGTCCCTTAGGGCGCATTTCAAAAGGTATTAATCTTGTATTTTCTTCAAAATTGTCTGATAAAAACGCTTTTATTGTTTTTACCAATATTTCTTTTTTTAAGTGAGCTGCCTGATTATTCTTGTCCATTTTTCAACTTTCTTTCAATTACTTCCATAACCTTTTCCACAGTTGCTTTATTAACAACTTCATCATCAACCAATACATAAGGAGCCTGTGACTCTGAACATCTGGAGCAATAGTCAAGACATGTTACACCCTGAATTTCCACACTGTTGCCAAATTTCTCAGGGATCAGTTCTTCCAGTTCTTGCAATTCAGAGGCACCCATTACAAAACATGTAGTACCCATGCATATCTTAACAACTGTTTTTTTCATTTCATCTCCTTATATATAACGAACGGTGACTTTTTTAATATACTTGTTTTCAAGAATTTTTGCCATCTTTTTTATTATATTTTTACGTATTTCGATTTCTATGGGTAAATTAGGATCGTAATGTGCCTGATTTAATTTTGCACCAACCATAAATTCTATGCAATCACTGCTTAGTAAAAATTGCATTAACTCATATGCGGCATTTTTTTCTTTATCGTTAAAACCGCTCTCAAGGTATTCTACAGTCTTTGTAAGAGTCAAAATCCCCTCTGTTACAAGGTCAACTCCTTCCATTTGAGATGTTGCGGGCAACTTGCCCACGCTTCGCACATTATTGCAACAAACGGGAATATTAAGCTCTCTTGAAATAAGATTTGCAGTTGTCCCCCCGCAAATTGCTTTTTTTCCTTCCGAATTGAAAAATTCATGTGCATATTCACTGTCTTTTTCCTGATGATAAGGAGGACCCGTAAAAATGAGTGCTCGCCTCGGTTCTCTGTAATATATAACACAACAGGAAGTATCATCTTTCGCCCTTCTGTCAACTTCTGTATTAAGAGCAATTCTGATGACAAATTTAGCAAGTTCACTGCTTGAAATCTCGGGGCTCTCATTTATTTTTTCAAGTAAAAATTTTATTAATCCGCTTCGTCTAAGTCCCAGTTTAAGTTCAGAACTGCCCAAACCTGCCTGTGTAACGCCGTCAGAGCAAAATATTAGCCTGTCGCCCAATTTTAACTGCAACTTATATACTCTCATGTGCCTGTTTTTAAAAGTATCGGAGTCAATTACCGTATACTCAGGCTCAATAACTTTTCCATCACTTATATATATAAAATTGGGATTACCTTCTTCAACTACCTTAACTTCACCATCTTCAGAGCAGTGTGCAACTGAAAAAGTTGAGTAGCTTATCTTGCGCACTTTGCAAACAGGCAGAGAGTTCATAATAACTTCACATGCAGTTTTAATGTCAGCACCTGCTTCAACAAATTTTAAAAGCATGGTTGCCGTCATTGTAGCCAAAATATTTGCCTTTATCCCGCTGCCTAAACCGTCTGACAGAACGGCAATCAAATCCCCGCTTTGCGGATATCTTTTAGATAAAAAGTAATCTCCGTAAGTATTTTGGTTATATTTTTTTTCTTGTGCACAGTCAATGTCTATAAACATTACTTTTTATCCTCGTCAGAGGTGTCATAGTCTTGTGCTATTGTGCTTAATAAAAGTTCCGTTTCTACCATATGCTCACCCAAAAGACAAGCTATTTCCTGTACAATTGCAATATTTTTATTTATAACCTCATGTGCTTTTTGTGCAATTTTTTCTCTGCCCATTTCGCTTTGGGTAACATCGGTTATAATTGCGCCTGCAAGCTCGTTTTTCTCTATTGAAAAGGCGCTTATGTCATAGAGCCTGTTTTTAACCGCATAATGCTCTTTGTGAATATCCCGCTCTGTTTTAAGAGTTTCCTTAAAAATATCCGAAAAATCGACAATTCTGTCAATACATGCGCCATTTAACCCTTCGGGTCTGTCTGAAAATATATCGTACATATCAGAGCAAAACATTTTCATAAAAGCTTCGTTTGACTCAACAATTCTCAAATCCTTATCCACCATTACAATTGCCGAAGGCATACACCTTAGCATGGCAGCAGCCTTCTGCATTGCAATTTTTCTCATGTAAGACACACACATTGAAGGCTCAGCTTCGCCTGACAATAGGGCGCACGCAAGCTCGCGACAAGTGTTGTAACCGCAGCCGCCGCAGTTAAGTTCGTCTTCTTCACTGTATTTGCCTATTTTCTTTAATGCTTCCGATATTTTTTCGTAGCTGTAATTTTGATGTTCAATTTGTTTTTTTACATATTGCTTTTCTACAACTGTTGCAGGCTCATTTGGTATGATATCTCTTGATTTAACTTTTGAGAGTGCATCACTTACCCTTAAAAGCTCAGGTTTTTTTGTAGAAGCGCAAGGACCGGCAAGACAGCCACCATTACAGGAAAGCGCCTCTATAAATATTTTTTTATTAACATTTGCAGGATCAAGCCCTTTTAGAGTTTTTTCCAGATTTTCAATTGAGCTGATATTAATAAACTGAACGTCATCAGCCATGCCGCCCTGTTTAATTGTTTCATTCATTCCGCCTTCAATAGGGTATAATGCACCCTCATAAGCGCTCTCAGGGATAAAAGCTTCGCTGCCCGTTTCGTCAATATCATCAGCCGATATAAATTCATCCTGCAGCCAAAATTTGAGTTCTTCAAAAGTCAGTGCAACGTCAATTAAATCAGGATTATGATCAGATTCGTTTTTCTTTGCAATGCAAGGGCCGATAAACACAATATGTATGTGATTACCATACATTTCTTTTAGCATTTTTGCATGAGTCAGGGCAGGAGAAGCAACAGGGGTAATGCAAGGCAAAAATTTGGTATTGTAAAGCCTTATATAATCCACAACAACAGGGCATGCGCTTGATATAAAAAGCCCCTTTTCTTTTTCCTTCATCAGCTTAGCGCACTCGATTGAAACCTCTTGAGCACCCAAGGCCGTTTCGCTTACATGTTTAAAACCTAATTTTTTAAGCAGTGCTATCATTTTTGAGGGTGTATAGTCAAATATGCCGCTCCAACTTGGGGCAAGAGAAACATAGACTTCCTGCTGCGCTCTAAATAAATTTTTAACTTTATCTATATCATTTCTGACCCTTTTTGCATTATTGGGGCATGCTTGCACACAATTTCCGCACGCTATACATTTTTCGGGCAAAACCGAGGCATGCCCCTGCTGAATACTTATAGCTTTTACATGGCATTGTCTGACACATTTGTAACAGTCATGACATTCATTGTTTAAAGTATAAACGGGATAAAGTTTATCCATATCAACCCCTGATTTTGTCCAGTATCTCTTTTAGTTGTTCTTGGGTAACACCTGAGTATAATTTACCGTTAATCGTAATATTTGGGCCCAGAGCACACTTGCCTTCACACCTTGAACCTGCTATATCAACTTTTGCGTCAAGATTATATTTTTCTATGTAATCTTCTATAAAATTCAAATGTTCTTCATTGCCCCTTGCATAACATGAACTGCCAAGACAAACTGTAATATTAACTTTATTATCCATTTTACTATTCCTGATACATTTACAGTATAGTCTAAAGCGCGTATTTAAGCAATTTAATATTTGATTTTAGCTTTTGTGCGTGCAATAATCACTTTAGGGTTGTTAGTCAGTAAGGAGAATTTCATGAGCACTCAAACCTCCGGTGGAATTAACTTTAAAAAAGTTGATGACATCATTAACTCTTGCGGTGCAAAAAAATCAAACCTGATAGCTATTTTGCAAAAAGTTCAGGATGAGTTTAAATATTTACCGCAAGATGCCATTACCTACATTGGTACAAAAATTGACGGTTTATCGCCGGCTACGGTATACGGTGTTGCTACGTTTTATGCGCAGTTTTCACTTGAGCCTAAGGGTAAATACGAAGTTAAATGTTGCGACGGTACTGCTTGCCATGTGCGCGGTTCAATGCCTGTGTACACATATTTAATGCAGAGGTTTAATTTAAAAGAGGGTAAATACACCTCTGATGACGGTATGTTCTCTGTTGAAACGGTTAGTTGTTTGGGTGCTTGCGGTTTAGCCCCTGTTGTTGTCATTAACGGTAAAGTTTATCCGCAAATGACGCCTGATGCGATTAAAATTATTATCGACACTATTGTTGCGCAAGAAAATGAGGGGTAGTTAATGGAAATACAAGAAAAAAAATTAAATATTGATATTGAACAGGAACGTATTAAAGCTCAAGAGCTCATTAAAAAACAAGGTTTAAGGGTACTTGTTTGTAACGGTACAGGCTGCATTGCAAACGGTTCAAACGAAGTTATGGAAAAATTCAAAGAACTTGGCGCTGATGTCGGAGTTCTTACTCACCATGATAAAATTACAATTGTTCCAACAGGCTGCCATGGTTTCTGCGAACAAGGTGTTTTGGTTATTATACCTGATTTTGATGTTACTTACGTTAAAGTTAAGCCCGATGATGTTGAAGAAATTTTCAATTCTCACATAAAAGAGGGAAAACCTGTTGAAAGACTTTTATATACTGACCCTAAAACAGGTCATCATGTTTATAAAAATGAAGAAATTAATTTTTATGCAAAACAATCAAGAACATCTTTAAAAAATTGCGGCGAAATAAACGCAGAGTGTATAGACGAGGCTATTGCCAAGGGCGCCTACAGGGCACTTGCAAAAGTGTTGGAGCAGAATAATCCTGATGCGGTTATAGAGGAAATTGAAAAATCAGGGCTGAGAGGTCGCGGCGGCGGCGGATTTCCGACAGGTCGCAAATGGAGATTTACGGCAGCAAACCGCGGCGGAAAATCTTATGTAGTTTGTAACGGCGATGAAGGTGACCCCGGGGCATTTATGGACAGGTCGGTTATGGAAGGCGACCCGCATAAACTGCTTGAAGGTATGGCAATTGCAGGATTTGCAATAGGTGCGGACGAGGCATATATCTACGTTCGTGCAGAATACCCGCTAGCTATTAAAAGACTCAGAATTGCCATAAAACAAGCCGAGGAAAAAGGTTATTTGGGGCAAAATATTATGGGCAGCGGCTTTAATTTTGAAATTCACATCAAAGAAGGTGCAGGAGCTTTTGTTTGCGGTGAAGAAACCGCACTTATGGCTTCAATTGAAGGTGAGCGCGGAATGCCAAGACCAAAACCGCCATTCCCTGCAAATTGCGGACTTTTTGGACGCCCGACATTGATTAATAACGTTGAAACTCTTGCAAATGTGCCTGTTATCATAGACAAAGGCGCTCAATGGTTTTCATCATTCGGCACTGAAACTTCAAAAGGTACAAAAACATTTGCACTAACAGGTGAAGTAAATAACACAGGGCTTATTGAAGTCCCAATGGGTACAACACTTAGAGAAATCGTTTTTGACATAGGCGGCGGAATAAGAAACGGTAAAAAATTTAAAGCGGTTCAGATAGGAGGTCCCTCGGGCGGCTGTTTAACAGAAGAACACTTAGACATCCCGATGGATTATGACAACTTGATTAAAGCAGGTGCAATGGTTGGCTCAGGCGGTCTTGTTGTTATGAATGAGGACACTTGTATTGTTGAGGTTGCTCGTTTCTTTATGCATTTTACGCAAAACGAAAGCTGCGGCAAGTGTGTTCCATGTCGCGAAGGCACAAAAAATATGTTGAAAATATTAGAAAAGATAGTTCGCGGACAAGGCGAAATGAAAGATTTGGACACGCTTGAAGAACTTGCACTTGCTGTTAAGGAAGGCTCGCTCTGCGGCTTGGGTAAAACCGCTCCAAACCCTGTCTTATCAACACTTAAATATTTTAGGGACGAATATATTGCGCACATAAAGGACAAAAGATGTCCCGCAGGTGTATGTAGTGCACTTAAAGTAATAAAAATCAACGAAGAACTTTGCAAAGGCTGCACAAAATGCGCAAGAAACTGTCCTGTAGGTGCTATTGAAGGAACTGTGAAAAATCCTCACAAGATTAATCAGGAAAAATGTATAAAATGCGGTGCTTGTATTTCCGCATGTCCGTTCAAGGCTATTTCACAGGCGTAAGAGAGGTAAAAATGACAAATACATTATTTATAAACGGAAAAGAATGCGAATATACAAACGAGCCCAATTTGCTCGAAGTTATAAGAAATAACGGTTTTAATGTGCCGACATTTTGCTACAGACCTGATTTAACACAGTATGGTGCTTGCAGAATGTGTGTTGTAGAAATTGAAGGCAGAGGAATTCAATCTTCATGCACAATGCCTCCTGAGCCGGGGTTAAAGATTCATACAAATACTGAGAAAACGCGCAGAATAAGGAAAATTGTACTTGAGTTATTGCTTGCAAACCATGACAGAGAGTGTACAACTTGCGATAAATCAGGAAAGTGCGAACTGCAACAGTATGCGCAGGAATACGGCATAAAAGACATTAGATTTGCAAAGAAAAAACCGCAGGATTACTTGCCGATTGATAATTCCAACCCTTCAATTGTTCGTGACCCTAACAAGTGTATTTTATGCGGCGCTTGTGTACGCGCGTGCAGTGAATTTCAAGGGCACAGTGTACTTGGTTTTGCAAACAGAGGTTCAAAAACAGTTGTACAACCTATGGCAGGAAAACCTCTTGGCGCAGTTGATTGCGTATTTTGCGGTCAATGTCAGGCAGTTTGTCCGACAGGTGCTCTTACAATCAAATCTGATATTGACAGAGTTTGGGAGTTAATTAGCGACAAAAATAAAAAAACCGCGGTTCAAATGGCGCCATCGGTGCGTGTTGCACTGGGTGAAGAATTTGGTTTAAAGGCCGGTGAAAATGTAATAGGTAAGCTAAATGCAGCGTTAAGACAACTTGGTTTCGACCTTGTTTTTGACACCAATTTCTCGGCAGACCTGACTATTATGGAAGAAGCAAGCGAGTTTATCTCGCGTTTAACAAAAGGTGAAAATTTACCTTTGTTTACATCTTGCTGCCCTGCTTGGGTAAGATATTTAGAAACTCAACACCCTGATATGCTTAAACATCTGTCAACTTGTAAGTCGCCACAGGGTATGTTATCACCTGTCATAAAAGAACTTGTGCCAAAGCATTTTGACGGCTATACAAAGGAAAATTTGTATGTTGTATCAATTATGCCTTGTACGGCTAAGAAAGCTGAGGCTGTTCGCGGTCAGCTGTACAGCAACGGCAGAGCACAGACCGATGTTGTTTTAACAACGCAAGAAATTGCAAGAATGCTAAAATCAGCAGGGATAAATCTTGCAACAATTACACCTGAAGCTAATGACTCTCCTTTTGGACAATATACAGGTGCAGCAACTATTTTTGGAGCTTCAGGCGGTGTTGCGGAAGCTGCTGTGCGTACGGCATATGAATTTGTAACGCATGAATCTCTTGAAAATATTGACTTTAAACCGCTGCGTGGTGTTGACAAAGCTCACAGAGCAAAAGAAGCTGAAATTGACATTAAAGGCACAAAGGTAAAAGTCAGAGTTGTATCAACTCTAAAAGAAGCAGAAAAATCAATTCGTGAATTAAAAGAAGGTAAGGCTGATTTTCATTTATTGGAAGTTATGGCTTGCCCGGGCGGTTGTGTAAATGGCGGGGGTCAACCCAGAAGCTGTGACAACTCGAAAATTAAAGAAGAACGTGCACAAGGACTTTATAAAGAGGATTCGGAACTGCCATTTAGAAAATCGCACCAAAATCCTGATATAATTAAACTTTACGAAGAATTTTTGGAAAAACCAAATTCACATAAGGCGCATGAACTTTTACATACAACTTATGACGATTTGTTTAAAAATTCATATCGGGACTTGACACATTAATTTGTTTTTAAACGATAAGCGGCGCTTTATTAGGCGCCGCTTTTTGTTGCATTACGGTGTTTTTTTGTTATTATTGTTTTGGAGAGTTGTCCGAGCGGTTTATGGTGCGGATCTCGAAAGTCCGTGCAGGCTAATTACCTGCCGAGGGTTCGAATCCCTCACTCTCCGGATTTAATTACTTTAAGCTGTTAATAAATAAATATTATAATGCAAATTTTTAGGGAGAAATTTAATTAAAGCATACAACGCTTTTTAACATGACAACATCCTAGTATCGCAAAAAACATATGTAGATAAATCGGATAGAACTTTACAAAAATATGATTAAGGACTTAACAAAAGGCGAACCCTTAAAACTAATTATAATATTCTCTATACCCTTATTAATAGGGAACATTTTTCAGCAACTATACAACATAGCAGACCTTGTAATAGTTGGCAGACTTTTGGGAGTTGAAGCCTTTGCATCCGTAGGCGCGGTAGCCCCACTTTTTTTTCTTATAATGTTTATTATAGTCGGACTAACTAACGGTTTTGCCGTTGTTACAGGACAAAAATTCGGCGCAAAAGATACTGCAGCAGTAAAGAAATCCGTAGTAATATCTACCGTATTGAGTCTTTTTGTAACACTATTTTTTACTTTAATTTGCAGCATTATTATGCACCCTGTTTTACGCCTGTTAAATGTACCTGAAAACATATATAAAGACGCCTACTGGTATATTGAGATTATAGTTCTGGGACTGATAACGGCAACATTTTACAATTTGCTTGCAAGCATAATAAGGGCACTTGGCGACAGCAAAACTCCTCTTTATTTTTTAATAATAGCCTCAGTTGCAAATATTATTCTGGCACTTTGCTTTATAGAGCTTTTTAATATGGGCGTAGCAGGCTCTGCTGTTGCAGTTGTTTTATCTCAGGGGGTATCTGTTTTACTTTGCCTGTTTTATGTAAAGAAAAAATTTCCCATATTACACTTAAAAAAGCAAGATTGGTTAATTAAATTTGACAAAGAATTTTATAATTCAGCCCTTGAACATCTAAAAATAGGAATCCCTATGGCAGCACAATTTTCTATAATAGGAATTGGCGTTATTGTAATTCAAAGCGTCTGTAACACTTTTGGCTCAGATGTAATTGCAGCAATAACAGCAGCGCTTAGAATAGAGCAAATCGCAACCCTGCCAATGGTATCTTTTGGTGTAGCGCTTGCATCATTTGTTGCACAAAACTTTGGAGCAAAAAAATTCAGAAGAATAAGAACAGGAGTTATACACACATCGATTTTAAGTATTGTACTGAGCATATTAATGGCAATAGTTATGCGCTTTTGGGGTGCTGATATAATAAAAGAATTTATAGGCAGTGCAACACCAAAAATAATAGACATTGCTCATCAATATCTTATGATAAGCACTTTTTTCTACATATTTCTTTCTCAAATATTTATATACAGAAATGCTCTACAAGGCATGGGCGAGGCAATTTTTCCACTTATGGCAAGTATTGCAGAACTTTTAATGAGAGCTTTTGCAGCGATTTACCTTGCAATAAAATTTGGCTACATCGGGATATTTTATTCGGGTCCCATAGCATGGATTAGCGCATGCATAGTACTATCATTTGGGTACTTCAGGAGTATTAAGCCGATTGTCTATAAAATTAAAGAACAAAACAACAAATAAAAAACAAAGCACGCTTGTAAACGTGCTTATAATGATGTCTGAATGTCACCGAATTGCAAAGCAAAACGGATAATATATAAATATCATATTTATAATAAAATATCAACAATAATTATAAATATAATTTTTATTTACATTTGTAAACATATGTAAACATGAATTTTTTTCAAGCTATTGTTAACTTTTAGATGTTTTTAACATGTGTTTTCATATTTATCTTTAAACATT
>DVJQ01000043.1 GCA_018716625.1 Candidatus Galligastranaerophilus intestinavium
GGTGAAAAGGCTACTTACGAGGCGCTTTTACTTGGTATCACAAAAGCATCTTTGAATACCGAAAGCTTTATCTAGGCTGCATCTTTCCAAGAAACTACAAGAATCTTGACTGAAGCTGCCGTAGAAGGTAAAAAGGATATGCTTCGTGGCCTGAAAGAAAACGTTATCATCGGTCGTTTGATACCGGCTGGTACCGGCTATTATCACTTGATAAATGCAAACGAAGAAAAAGAAAAAGAAGCCCTAAAACGCGCTCAACAGAAAAATCAAGCAAGAAAACCTTCTGCGATTTTGGAAGAAATCGAAGGAATGTTTGGTGCTCCTGATTTTACAATTGAGTAGTAATAAGCACAAAATAACAAAATGGCGGCAAAGTGTCCGCCATTTTTTGTGTAAATAGCAACTTTTTTTAATCAGGTGTTTTGTAACGTTAAATATAAAATAAGGTTGTGCAATATATGGATTCAATTTCACTTAATAATTCCCTAAATGCAAGAATATCACAGAGTTTTGGCTCTGATGGAACAAGTGCAAAACGAACAAAAAATGATAACGAGCAAAAAATGCAGAGTAATTCTGCTAAAATAAGTAAAACCCTTGCTGCTCTTGCTGTTTTGGGTGTGGCAGGTGTTGCGGGCGCGCTTGTTTTTCGAAATAAAAATGCTAAAGGGGTAAAAGATGTTGTTTCTGAAATAAATCAAGCCATGGGAGATGTTACACAGAATTTGGACGATGTTACAAAAACTGCACTTACATCCCTTGATGAGGCAAAAAACAAGAGCAGTAAAATTGTAAAAAGATTTTTTCTTAATAACGGTGAAGAAGTAAAAGATGCAATTTTAGACAAGGGTGTTGTTAAAATGTCTGATGGCAGCCTTTTTGAGGGTTTTGTCGATACCGTAAATCAAAAGGGTGACAAAGTTTTACTTACCTATAAAAACGGTTATCCGAGCGAAAGTTTTGTAAACGGTGAACTTTTTAAAAAGTATTCCAATATAAAATCCATGCCTACAGAAGTCGGTGCAAAAGTTGTCGAATACCCACGCAGTTTTGGTGCAAAGGTTTTTAAAATGCAGGGCGATAATATCGAGAAAATGTATGTAAACTATACAAATCCTGTGTACGATGATGCGCTAAGGGTAATAAAAATGGATAGTGACGGCACAATTAGTGCAACAGATGTAAAAGAGGGTATGATTGTTGCAAAATCTAAAATAGATGGTCTTTATCCCGAAGTGCAAATTTTTAATAATAACGGCGAGGTTGTTCGTACAGTTGGCAAAGAAGGCAATTACACAGTTTTTAACGACTTTTTCCCTGACGGTTCAAAAACCATGCGAGGCGGCAGGCTTGATTTTGATATTGTGTCAGACTACGCAGATTTTTATCAAATGCGAAATGCAAATTTTATAAGATATTATAACAAGGGCGAAACTGTTCCAAACAGAGTTATAGAAATAACCAAAAAAGGCTTGGATACGGTTGTAAATGAAGTTCAAAACCAAAACGGCATAACAAAAACGTTTGAAATGCAAATCCCAGCTAAAGGTTTCAGTGAAAAAAATCCTCTTTGTATAACCCTAAAAAGCAACGGTCAAGCATACGCTCAGGCAAAAATTGTTCAAAAAGACGGTAAATATGTTGATTTATCCGATACTCCAAAAGAAATAATGCGGGAAATTAAGTCAAAAATGGCTGATTTGCGTACAGAATCACGCACAAAAAGACTGCAGTTTGTAAAGTGGAGTCCTGTGCAGGAAATAATTGACTCTTTGTTGAACTAACAATAATCCTAAAGTGTATTTTGCTATATTTTTTTTAATGTTAAAATGATTGTGCGAAATCTACAAGGAGTGAATATGTTTAAGAAAATTATAATGTTGCTTTTGCCGCTTTTTGTCTTTGTACCTTCGGCTTTTGCAGATGAAGTGCAAGATGTGCAAGCCTTTTTTAACAGTTTTGTTAATGCTTCAAATACTTATGCTACAAATATACCAAACTATTACGTTAAAAATGCTAAAATTGTTCGTGTAGTTTATAAGCCTGATGGCACAAAACAAGCGGTTGTTATACCTTTTGACAGATATCTTCAAGAGCTTAAAAAAGGCGCTGCTCTAGCCAGAACAGTGCGTTATAAAAACCGTTACGAAAACCAAAAAGTCACAAAGGTTGGCAATGACTACAAATTAAGCGCAATAAGAATTCCAAGAAACGATAAATCAGGGCTCCCTGCTTATTTTATAATTACAAAAACACAAAACGGTTGGAAAATAAAAGAAGAATCCATGGGAACAAATGTTCAAAAGTTTCTTGAAGCAAAGTAATTGATGATTAAAAAGCCGCTTTATGCGGCTTTTTTTAATCTCTTTTTGTGTTAGGGTTTACAACCTGAGAATTTTGATATTGCATATCCTGCAGATATTGTTGACCGTTCATAACCACCTGATAGAGCTGTTTTAAATCACCCTCAAGTTTGTTTAAGACTTCTTGTGCATACTTTTGTGCGCCCTCTTTAATTTTAATCGCTTCCTCTTGGGCTGCAAGTCTTGCACTTTCAGCCTCGTTAAAGGCTTTCATCTTAATTGCTTCGCACTCCTCAATTACTTGTTCTCTAATTTCTCTTGCGCGTTCTTCAACAGCTTTATTGAGGCTTGATTCGTTTAAAAATCTGTGTCTTTCATTTTCTGCGTCTGCAATAATGCGCTCAGCTTTCATTTTGGCATCTTGAATAATGTCTTCTTTTTTTCTCAAGATAACATGTGCATCTCTGATTTCGTTTGAAATCGCATCGGGAAAACTTGAAATAATTCTCGACAGCTCTCTGCTCTTTACGACAATTAGCGGGGGCAGAATATGAAAACCTGTTTCCCAGAGCTGATTTAGCCTGTCTATCAAATCATACATTTTTTCTTCAGAAGGAGACATTTTATCTTAATTACCTTTCTTTTGCTTTTGTAAATATTCTACCACACTTTTTGGTACAAATTTTGATACATCTGTACCAAAATAAGATAATTCTTTCACAATGCTTGATGAAATAAAATTATATTTTGGTTTTGTGGTTAAAAATACTGTATCAATGTCGGGCGCTATTGCTGAATTAGTTTGACACAGTTGCAACTCATACTCAAAATCGCTTACCGCTCTTAAACCTCTTATTAAAAAGTGGGCACCCTTTGACTGTGCATATTCTATGGTAAGCCCTTCAAAACTGTCAACTTCGACATTAGTAAGTTCTTTTGTGCTTTCTTTAATTAACTTGACTCTGTCTTCGACAGGCAAGAAAGACTTTTTGGATGAGTTTTTAAGTACGGCAATTATAACCCTGTCAAACATTTTAGATGCTCTCTCCAATACATCCAAATGACCTTTTGTAATGGGGTCAAAGCTTCCGGGGTAAATTGCAGTTCTTTGATTTTGAGTATTATTTCTCACATGGATATTATATTTTAAAAATTTTTATGTTCAATTGCTATTTTTGCCTTCTGAGCATTTGTAAATTTTTTGTTACAATTCTTTTGCCAAGTCAATTTTTTCTATTTACGGACTTTATATAAGAGCCAAGGAGTGAAATATGATAGGTAAAATTCAATCGCTAAATTGTGTTAGGGTTCAAAATTCGCTTAACTTTTCGGGTGCAAAGCCTTTAGGTGCCAAGTATATACAAAGTGAAGATAACAATTTTGTATCTCTGCCGCTTGGGAATATCTATGGTGCGAAAATTAATTTTACGGCAAGAAAAAAGAAATTAAACCAAGCTAAAAACCTTACCCCGCTGCAATCACTCTATGCAAATGCAACGAAAAATTCAAAAATAAAAACAGATAATTGGACACTTGAGCATCTCTACTATGGTGTAAACCATCCTGAAAAACGCTGGGTAGCAGGTGTTGAGCCAAAAGAACTTTTAAACAGAAGTCTTGGTGATGCAATTAACTCTATTTTGACATTGCAATATGGTGATGATATCCCAAATAAAATTCCTTCAAATATAAAAACGCCGAACTATGGCGATAATTGGGGCAGACATGCAAACTATATTGAAATAAATAACCGCGCACTTGGTGAAATGTATGGTAACAGAACAAACAGCTCTATTTTAGGTGCAATTAAAATGCTTCCTGCTATTCCCCCTTCGCATGATAAGTGGGCAAATTGTCTTTTAGTATCCCAACTTTACCCAAATATCTGGGGTGACGGTTGGAACAATAACGGTGAAAATTCTTTATACGGAATAAAGCTGGAGTATGAGCGCCCTTCGGATAACATTGGTTGGGTGAATATTGGCGATAAACTTTTTACTCCGGAGGAGCAAATAAAAGCTTTTAATGATCTTGCGCATTTGCGTGGGTTTAAAACCTCCTTTAGAATGCTAATTTCAGAAGACCAACTTAAATTGGGTGATTCGGGACAATTCAGATGGAATAACCCCTCTCATGTTGAGGCATTTATAATAGCTTGTTGCAAGGGAATTGAGCTTGGTTTTGACGGTATCTTTTTTGATTCCCTAAAACATGTCGGCGGGTATGACTGGGGACATTATGCAGGCGTCGGTGCAGTTCCGAGTTATGATCAAATGGCATATATTTTAGATGAAGTGAGAAAAAGAACAGGCAGAACAGATTTAAGTTTCTCCGGCGAAAAAGCGGAAGGAGATTCGCTAAGGTATAAAAATATGGGTGTTAATGCAGGCGCAAGTCAAATGAGCGCAAACAGTGTTGATGAAGTTAAAAATTGTGCCCACTCTCAGGCTTGGTGCAATGATTTTGCATGGGGTCCTGTGGTGTCTGATGATAATGATGAAGGTACAATTTGCTACAGTGACAGAATGAATAAAATTAACTCCGCATTATTTGGTTATGATAGTGCAGCAGAAAAGTTGCCTTCATTTATGCAAATGCATGATTTATTCCCTTTAAATTACGGGACAAATACCCATGAATTAATGTTGCAAAATTTGAATTTTTCATCTGATGGCACGCCAAAGAGCCACTATGATAATCTTTTTGCCTCGGGTGCCGTTGAGAAAAACTATAGAAAAGGTGTAAACGAAAAATTTGCTTGGGCGTACAACCACAATCCAAACTAAAAATCTTTGACTTACAATAAAAAATCATTAATTTGTATGAAAAATTACACATATTTCAGTGTTTAATTGAAGTATTAAGGTTTAGTGTCCGTTAAACCCATTAGGGGGGTAAAGTTTCATACAATGTTTAATCCTAAAATTCAATCTTATATAAATTCAAGCGGTGAAGCACAAGCTAAAATGCGTGCTCAACAGCTTAATTCATATATTGAAACCCTTTATCCGACCCCTGTCAATAATGGTGAAAATACAACCGTTAAACCGTTTAACGAAGTTTTAAAAGTCACAAAAGAAGAAAACGGGGCGGTTTTTGAGGTGGATAAACCTCCTCAAATTCCTTTCGGTTCTCTGTCAAGAAAAATAAACTATACAAAAGATGAAATATTAGACTTGATAGACAGAACTGCTCAAAAATATGGAATTGACGAAAAGCTTGTAAGGGCACTTGTAAAACAAGAGTCGGGATTTAATCCAAATGCAAAATCCCATGCAGGTGCGCTTGGTTTAATGCAACTTATGCCCTCAACCGCCCAAGGGCTTGGTGTTAAAAACCCGCTTGATCCTGTGCAAAATGTTGAAGGCGGAGTTAAATATTTAAAATCAATGCTTGACAGGTTCAACGGAAACACGATTTTAGCACTTGCTGCATATAACGCAGGACCAAATGCCGTTAAAAAATATAACGGCGTTCCGCCTTATAAAGAAACACAAAACTATGTGCGCTCTATTTTGAGCCAATATTTGTAAAAAAGGATAGAAGATATGCAAAATGGAATTACGCCAAAAATTAATTTGACAGACAGAATTGAATTTTCAAAACTTGATTCTATGCAGGGTTTTTCGTCTGCTCGTTTGGATGGTATCGAAGAAGCGCAAACAACCGACTTTAACGGCGTTTTAACGGGGCTTGTCGAGCAGTTAAATCAGACGGTTAATGCTCCGGAGCAACTTACACAGGATGCAATGCTCGGTAAGGCGGATGTACATGATGTTATGGCTGCGGTTGCAAAGTCTGAAATTAATGTCAATATTGCAACAAAAGTCCTTGGTAAAGTCGTCCAAACGTATGAAAAAATTATGCAAATTCAGATATAGCGTTAACTATTAAATAAATTAATAGTATAATTAATTGTGTAGTACTATCGCCTGTTGTATAAATTATGGATTTTAAGAAAATACTTGAAAACAAACCTCTTTTTTATGGAATTATTGCGCTTGCCGTAATAATTGTAATTTTGTTTGCCGTAATTTTAACAGTCACAATTTCCTCATCGGCTTCCTCAGGCTCTCCTCAGGCAGTTCAAGAAAAAGTTATAAAAGAGCCTCTTGACCTTTTTACAACGGATAGTATCGGGCAGGCTCTTGAGGTTCAGGCTCTTTTGGCGCGTGAAGGTATTCGCGCTCAAAGGAAAGTTGACGGTACAAAATCTACTGTTTATTTAAGCGAATACACCATGTCAGAGCGCGACAGGGCACTTTTGGCGATTGTAAAATCAGGTCTTATTGACCAGCACACGGGCTTAGAGATTTTTGATAAGGGTGATTTTACATCAACTAAAGATGATAAAAAAATTCGTCTTGTACGTGCAATAAACGGAGAACTTGCCCGCCTTATAAGAAAAATACCCCCGATTGAAAACGCTCAGGTATTTATTTCAATTCCCGAACAAACATTTTTTGCTTCAAAACAAAAACCCATTACAGCAACTGTTCAGGTTACAATACCATCGGGTGAGCGCCTTGACAATATGAAAGTAAAAGCAATAACAAACTTGCTTTTAGGTGCAGTACAGGGGCTTGAACCTAATAATATTTCAATAACCGACACAAACGGCACAGTTTATAACAGCATTATAGGCGCATCTGACGACGCTTTATCTAAGATTGAAGAAAATGATAAATACATGCAGTCAAAAGTTGCCTCTCAATTGGACAGACTTGTTGGCAAAGGCAACTATGTGGTTACTGTGTCAACTTTTTTGACTCAGGCACCAATAGAAAAAACAAGTATTATATACGATCCCAATCAAAAAACTGCTGTAAGTGAGCAGAATTTTACGGAAAAATTGGGTGATAATACAAGTGACACAAATTCCTCGGCAAATGCTGTAAGTACATATTTACCATACGGAGTTCAAAACAGCGGCTCTAACAGCTCTCAAGACAGAAAATATGTCCGTCAGGCTCAGGAAACTCAGTATGGAGTTACAAAAACTCAGGTAAATGAATATACAAAGGCAGGAGTTATAGAAGAAATATCAATCGCTGTATCGCTTGAGGAATCTTCAATCCCGATGAGTATGACAATTACCGAGCTAAAGGAATTAATTGCCCATGCGGCAAGCCCTAAGGTAAATCCTGAAAATGTTTCTATAGCTTTTGTTGAATCTACAAGCCCTATTCTTGCGCCCGATGAAGGTCCAAGTTTACCTAAACCCGAAGAATCCGGCAATCCTTGGTGGCTTGTTGGTGTAATATTGCTTGCAGGCTTGGGTTTTGGCCTAAGGCATATTATGCAAAAAGTTAAAAAAGAAGCACAAAGGCAAGAAGAAGAACTTGCCCTGCTTAGAAAAAAAGCCCAAGAGCAAGAAAAACAATTAAATGATGTAAATATGAAAGCTGCTGAACTTATACAAAAGCAAGCACAGATGGCACAAAACCTTATAGAACAACAAAATCTCCATGCGGCGGCAATAGCCCAAGCGCAAGCTGCTCAAGGTGCAAATATGGTTCCGCCTTCGCATGGTATGCAAAATGTTACAGATGATGATATAAAGGATACTTTAAACGAGCTTAGTATGGATTTTAGTGAGCTTGACGAAACAGAAGCTGCTGAAAAGTTAAAAAACTGGATTGAAAACTAAAAAAGCTGCTATACTAAAAAAGAGGAGAGATGGCAGAGAGAAAAATAGAAGGATTTGATCATAAAGCTTTTGCAAAGAACCTTGCAGTTCAAGCAGGGCAAGTTGTTCCGCCTGACATTTCTGAGGCTGACAAGAAATTTGTCGTGGACATAGTTTATAAATTCTCGCTTTTATCAGGCGATGCGCTAATAAAGGATGCGTCAATAAATCTCAACGCTTCGCAAGCCTCCCTAATAACACAGTTTATTGGCGAATGGTCTTTTCATAAATCAATTGACTTAATACGCTCAAAAATTAACCCTTCTTTAAGGGAAGGTATCTTGCAAAAAGTTGCCTTTACGGTTTTTGAAATAGCAAAACAGGCAACTCTCAAAAAAATGCCGCCCGAGCAGATTATCCCTCTTGTAGAGCACCATGTAAATGTCTGTTTTAAACAGGCGCTTGAAGATTTGAAGAAAAAAGGCATACTTGACGATAAAGCCGAGCAAGCGGCGCTTAGTCAATCAAATATTGACGCAATGGCACAAAGTGAAGCCCAAAAAGAAGCAATAGGTAACGGCATGAGCGATACAAAGATACTTAAACTTGCTTCGCTTGCTCTTTTGATTAAAAATTTCCCCGAGCAAAAGATAAAAAGTATACTTTCTAAATTTAACCAGCCTGAGCGTGATGTGCTCAGTCAATATTTAACTATGGAAGATTTAGAGTCAAAAATTGATACAAGGATTACACAAAGGTGCCTGAGTGAAATAAAACAGGCACTTCCGGAGCCTCAGAATATGTCTTTAGATAGAATTGCAAGAAAAATATTTAAAATTGTAAAAAATTCGGATAAAGAAGAAATTTCTAATATCATAAAAAATGAACGTCCGCAGATAAGAGAATTTGTATTATCCGGTGCAAGTTCCGAGTTTGCCTTACCCGTAAGAGTGGCGGGCATAATCTGCAAATATCTTGAAGAAAAGACCTTATGATAATAAAAAAACGACATAAACAAGTAGAAATAATACAACAGCCCGCAGTGCAACAAATATTGGACACCCCGCTACAAGCGCCCAATGATGTGGTTGTGCCAAAAACGGAAAGTGTCGAAATAAAAAAAGAAAAACCCAAAACAGAGCTTGATACGATAGGTGAATTTGAAAAAATAGATATATCAGAGATTGAGTTTAAAGAAAGGGTGGAAAGGCGCAGAGGCGACAGGCGAAAAGGTTTTAGAAGAATAGACGAGCGCACTCTTGTTTCTCGTGCTCAGGAAGAAGCGCGCTCCATTCGCGAACTTGCCGCAAAAGAGGGTTATAAAAACGGGCTTGAAAATGCGCAAAAAGAAGTTGAAAAGCTAAAAGTTGCACTTGAGGATTTTTTATCCTCAAGATATCAGATATATGATGAAATTATGCCTCATATACTTGAAATATCCGTTGAAGTGGCAAAAAAAATCATTAAAAAAGAAGTTGAATTATCAAACGATGTGTTAAAAAATATTATTAACGAGGTACTTGGCGAGCTTTCAAATACTGATGAAAAAATCACAATAAAAGTCGCACCTGATGATGTGGACTTTGCGCGCGCATCGTTGCCCGAGATAATACAGGCAAACAAAATTGAAGCAAAAGTTGCAATAACTCCTGATGAGTCGATTGAAAAAGGAAGCTGTATGGTGGTTTCCAGTAACGGTGTTGTTGATGCAAACTTTTCAACACAACTTCAGATAATACAAAACGCCTTTGGTATATATAACGGAGGACAATAATAACCTAAAGGATGGCACAACAAAACGCACAATCAAATCCTATAAGTGAAATTTTTCTTGCAGTATTTGTAATCATTTTGATTTTAATATTGCTGATTGAAATGCCTAATTGGGTTATAAATTTTTCCATAAGTTTAAACATTACTCTTGGCATTGTGTTGTTAATGATTTCACTGTATGTGCAAAAACCCCTTGAGCTTGCGGCGTTTCCATCTATTATTCTTATTGGCACAATGTTTAGGCTTGTACTCTCGATTGCCTCAACCCGTTTGATTTTGGCAAAGGGTGATGCGGGTGAGGTTGTCCATGCTTTCGGTTCTTTTGTAACAGGCGGCAATATGGTTGTGGGCGGCGTAATATTTTTGATTATTACCGTTGTTCAGTTTATGGTTATTACAAAAGGTGCCGAGCGTATTGCAGAGGTTTCGGCACGTTTTGCACTTGATGCTATGCCGGGTAAACAAATGACAATTGACGCCGATTTTAACGCGGGGTTAATATCACCCGAGGAAGCGGTTAAACGGCGTGAAGATTTGCAAAGAGAATCATCCCTTTTCGGTTCAATGGACGGTGCTATGAAATTCGTAAAAGGGGATACTATTGCAGGTATTATAATTGTTGTTATAAACATTGTCGGCGGCTTGATTATAGGTATTGTAATGAACGGAATGCCTGCTGCTGACGCTGTTTCAAAGTATACAATACTTACAATCGGTGACGGTTTGGCTTCTCAGGTTCCTTCTCTTTTAATGTCAATATCGGCAGGTATAGTTATGACGCGCTCAACCGCAACGGGCTCGTCTTTGGGTATTGACCTTGCAAACCAAATTTTGGCAAAACCGCAAAGCTTGTTTTTTGCATGCGGCTTTTTGCTTTTAATTGCAATAACAGGGCCTATAACAGGCTTGCCTTGGTTGCCGTTTTTAATGTTTACAATAATTATCGCTCTTGCAGGTTTTTCTGTTCTTGTAAATGCGGATGTTCAGGCTCAGTTGGGACAGTTGGACGCGGTAAAACAAAATATGCAAGACCTTGTTAACCCAAACAAAATGTATGAACGTTTAGGGGTTGATGTTCTTAGTTTGCAAGTAGGCTCGGGACTTTTGATTATTGCAGACCCTGACCAAGACGGTCAATTGCTTGCAAAAATTGCCGCTTTAAGGCAAAGAGTAACGGATGAGCTTGGCTACATTATTCCAAATATCAGAATTATGGACTCATCGGCAATTGCGGATAACGAGTATTTGATTGCCATTCGTTCAAATACCGTTGCAACAGGCATGGTGTATCCGGGTAAATATATGGTAATTGCCGATCAGTGGGAGGCACTGGGTAAAAAATTGCCTGAAAATGCTATTGTAAGCGTTGATCCGACTTACCAATCTCAGGCGTACTGGCTTGATCCTCAATACATTGACAAAAAAGACAAAATTACCGCGGTTGACTCGGTTGACGTTATTGTTACCCACTTGCAAGAGTGTGTGCGCAAGTACGTAGATGAAGTTATGACAAAAACTGATGTCCTAAAACTTATGGAGCTTGTAAAATCTCAAGACCCGACACTTGTTAACGACCTTGTTCCGACAATTATTTCAACATCGGATTTGAGGAAAATTTTTGTTAACCTGATTCGTGAAAAAGTTTCAATAAAAGATATTATCTTTATATTTGAGAGATTGTGCGACTATGCGAGATTTTCAAAAGAGCCTGATATTCTCTCAGAGCGTTTGCGTGCTGCCTTGGGTCGTCAAATTTGCCTTGCGCACTGTAACAAAGAAAAGGTCTTATATGCCTTGACTCTTTCAAGTGAGTGGGAAAAAACGCTTGATGACAGTTGCCAAAGAACAGAACTTGGTACTATGTTTTTGCTTAACCCTATGCAGGTGCAAGAGCTTATTGAATCTACCGCAAATACTCTTATGCGCGCTCATCAGGCGGTTGGAACCCAGCCTGTAATACTATGCTCTCCAAGAATACGCTTGCCCCTGTATCAAATGCTTGAGCGACACATACCTACAATTGTTGTAATTTCATACTCTGAACTTATAACCGATATCAGAGTGGAAGCTATTGATACAATAGGCGAAAGCTCATATGCTTAAAACATTTTTTAAA
>DVJQ01000044.1 GCA_018716625.1 Candidatus Galligastranaerophilus intestinavium
ATAAAAATAAATAAAAAATTAATATTTTAAAGTTAAGTGAATTAAATGCTAAATTTTTATTTAAAAATATTATTAATATATTTATAAATAAAAATTCATATAACTTTCATCTATTGTGTCTTGCTCGATGCCAATATAACGGAGTGTTACTGATGGTGATGAGTGGTTAAAGATTTTTTGCAGGAGTACTATATCATTATATTTTTTATAATGATGATACCCAAATGTCTTTCTCAGTGTATGTGTTCCTATTCTCTCCTTCACCCCAACGGCTTGTGTAGCCTTATTCAAAATTCTATATGCCTGTGCTCTATCAAGCCTGCAATGTTTTTGTGTATAAAATAGCGGTTGCTCACTCGGCAAACCCTCTACAAATAAATTAATCTCCTCTTTCAAAAATCTATTAAGCGGGAATTTCTTATACTTATTCGTCTTTTTCTCTCTAATTTCAATATAATCTCTGCCTTTTACATCTCCAACATCAAGCGATAATATATCAGATATTCTGAGTCCCGTATTTATCCCAAAACTAAAAAGCAGTGCATCTCTTGGCTTTTTAGCCAAATATTTTTTAATCTTTTGGATATCTTCTAGCTTTTTTATAGGTTGTACTACATTCATTTTTAAACTCGCTTAATCACAGACAATGATTGCTTCCTTCCTATAAAAAGTAAAGTCTAATGACACAAAATTTAAACACTGTTTAAACGACATTTAATCAGCGTTCAAAAAGTGTTCAAAAATTTCGGCAACATTCAAAATATACTTCCGCCTGCAAAAAATCCGTTCACCCCTACCCACATATATTTACCCTCAAAATACAACACAACTTCATTATGTTGCATTATTTGTCTTTTAAAATATTAGATAATATATTATCTAAATATTGACTTTTTATTAAATTTGGTATAATATATTATCTATGAATAATTCCTTATTTAATCCTAAAACTCCTAATGATATTGCAAAAGAATTGGTTAAGAGAATTAAGCAACACAGAAAAAAGCTTAAAATTTCTCAGGCTCAACTTGCGTCTAAATCAGGTGTTAGCCTTGGTTCTATAAAAAGATTTGAATCTAGGTATGAAATATCATTGAATTCTTTTATAAAAATTCTAATAGCTCTTAATTTAGAGCAAGATTTAGAAAATTTATTTTTGCAAAAAAGCTATAACTCAATTGATGAGGTCATAAATGGACAACTATAAATATTTAAAAGTTTTTTATAATGATATTTTAGTTGGCACTCTGGCTAAAACTCCAGATAGAGTTTTTGCTTTTGAATATGATTTAGATTGGTTGAATAACGGGTTCAGCGTTTCACCTTTTAGCTTGCCACTCATCAAGAAAGTCTTTATTCCAAAATACGATCCATTTGGCGGTTTATTTGGAGTTTTTAATGACAGTTTGCCTGACGGTTGGGGAAGATTGCTTGTTGACAGATTATTTTTGAAAAACAAAATTAATCCTGCTGAAATAGATAATCTTAATCGGCTTGCTGTTGTTCAAGAAAGTGGTATGGGGGCTTTGACTTATAAACCGGAACACAGATTTGAATCAGAAAATAGTATTCAAGATTATGATATTCTTGCTCAAGAGTGTTCAAAGATATTAGAATCACAAAAGTCAGAAAATTTGGATGAACTTTTTAAACTAGGTGGCTCATCTGGTGGTGCAAGACCAAAAATTTTAACATCGATTGACAACGAGGATTGGATTATTAAGTTCCCATCATCATCTGATCCTAAAAATATAGGAGAAAAAGAATATCAATATTCCCTATGTGCAAAAAATTGCGGAATATATATGACAGAGACAAGACTTTTCCCATCAAAAATATGTTCAGGATATTTTGGGATAAAAAGATTTGACCGCAAAAATGGTAAAAAAGTTCATATGGTATCCGCAAGCGGGCTGTTAGAAACAAGTCACAGGTTTCCTAACCTTGATTACAATACATTGATGAAACTTACGCTTGAGTTAACAAGAAATTATCAAGATATTGAACAATTATTCAGGTTAATGTGCTTTAATGTCTTTGCACACAACAGGGATGACCATTCAAAGAATTTTTCTTTTCTTTTTGATGATACAAAAAAAGAATGGCATTTATCTCCTGCATACGATTTAACTTACAGTTTTTCATTTAATGGAGAACACGCAACAACCATCAATGGCGAGGGTAAAAATCCGACTTTAGATGATATTTTAGCTGTTGCAAAAAATATAGGGATTAAGGAAAAATTTGCAAAAGGTATTGCATCAGATATTAAAGAAAAATGTTCAAAATTATTTAATTAATCTCATCTTTTTGTGTATTTAATCTTTGAACAGAAGTTTCTTTATAGACACCTTACGGGCTTGCTCGTCAAGCCTCGCATCGCCCTACCGAAAATCGCTGCACTCAAGTACTCACGCTTGGTTGTCGGCGTTAAACGGGCACGCTCCGCTTCAGCCCTCTGCCGACAATCCGCTTTCTTGCATTCTTTTGCACCGAGTGAAAATAAACTTTGTAATGATAACAGACCCTGAAACAAGTTCAGGGTGACAGAATTTTAGTGCAAAAAAGTGCAATTTTATTTTTGCTTACAAATTTAGGCACCCAAAATTATCAATGAGATTTATTTTAATAATAAATATACTTCTGTTTCAAAATAATTGGCTAGCATTTCAATTTTATCTAAAGTAATGTTTATTTTACCTTTTTCAAGTTTTGAAACATAAGAATTATCAACTCCCAAAACTAAAGATAATTCTTCTCTGCTTAACTTTTTCTGTGTTCGCAGATTTTTAATATTATTTGCTAATATTTGTCTAATATCTTGACTCATATTCCGATTATGTTATTATTAGAACATTATTAACAGGAATGACAGTCCATTTAATAAGGTGATTTTATGTTCACTAAAAAAATACTTATAGATTTAGACGGCGTACTAAATGAGTACGGGAAAGAGAAATTCAATGAAAATTATATTCCTGAAATTAAGCTTGGGGCTTATGAATTTTTAGAAACTTTATCTCATAATGCAGAATTATATCTTTTTACATCAAGAAACTTGATGCTTGCAACTAAATGGCTAATTAATAACAATTTAGATAAGTTTTTTAAAGATGTTACTAATGTAAAATTGCCGTCTTATCTTTACATTGACGATAGAACGATTTGTTTCAAGGGGGATTATCACAAAACTCTTGAAGAAATAGAAAACTTCAAAGTTTATTGGAGATAGTGTCATATTCCGATATTATATCGGCCGTCTGTTCTATTATTTTGTCGGTGTGTGCTACGGAAACAAACATTGATTCAAATTGTGATGGAGCGACATAGATTTTATTTTTCAGCATATAATCAAAATATTTTGCAAATTTATTTGTATCGCAAGTTGCAACATCATTATAGTTAAAGACAGGTTTTTCTGTGAAAAATACTGACATTAATGAACCTACTCTATGTGTTAGCAAGCCGAGTTGTTTATATGCTTTTTCAAGAATTGAGGTATTTTTATCTATTTGTGAATAAATTTCTGGATTTTCGATTAGAAATTTTAAGGTTTCTATCCCTGCTGTAACTGCAATCGGGTTTCCGGATAGAGTCCCTGCTTGATATACGGCTCCAACAGGTGCAACGCAAGACATAACGTCTTTTCTGCCACCATATACGGCAAGGGGCATTCCTCCTCCTACGATTTTTCCAAAGGTTGATAAATCCGGCTCTATTCCATAGTATTCCTGCGCACCGCCAAGAGCCAGTCTAAAACCTGTTATAACTTCATCAAAAATCAACAAAGAACCGTATTGCTTGGTAATATTCCTTAAAAACTTTAAAAAATCAGGTTTAGGGGGAACAACACCCATATTTGCAGCAACAGGTTCCACAACAATACAGGCAATGTCATCTCCATATTGTTCCATAATTTTTTTAACGGAATTTTCATCGTTATAATTGGCAAGAAGGGTAAATTTTGCATAATCTTTTGGTATTCCTGCGCTATCAGGAATTGCCTCTGTCAAAACTCCCGAGCCGGCTTTCATCAACGATCCGTCTGAGTGCCCATGATAACACCCTATAAATTTTATTATTTTTTCTCGTTTTGTGTAACCCCTTGCAACTCTTACGGCGCTCATTACCGCTTCGGTTCCCGAACTTACAAGTCTTAGCATTTGCATTGAAGGAACACATTTTTGTATTAATTCTGCCAAAATCAGCTCTTTTTCAGTCGGAGCACCAAAAGTCAGCCCGTTATCACAAACTTTTTTTACAGCTTCAACCACTCTTGGGTGAGCATGACCCAAAATACCAGGGCCCCAAGAACATACATAATCAACGTATTTATTGCCATCAACATCATAGATATATGCACCTTGCGCCATTTCAACAAAAAACGGGGTTTTCTTTACCGCATTAAACGCTCTCACAGAGCTATTAACTCCACCCGGCATTTTATTTAGCGACATTTTAAAAAATTCTTCCGATTTTGTCATAATGTTCCTTCTCTAAAGATTTATAAAATGAAAATATTTTGACAAAAAAACTTATTTAAGATTACTATTTAATAATAATTTTAATTTACTTTGGAGTTTAACATGGGTTATAAATTAAGTTCTTCAATTGCCAACAATCTGTTTAGGGAAATTTTTTTCAAATATGAAGTGTACGCCCCAAAAAAATTCATAAAACAAAGAAGATATTCTGATACCGATATAATAAGGTATACAAAAATTCAAAATATAGATGAAATCGAATTCAATGCAAAATCTGACTATTGCGCAAAAGAAGTCTTAACCCCCATCAACGAAACTCTTTTTTATTTTTTTTGATAATGAATTTGTTGAAAATAAGACCGAACAAAAACCAATCCTACTGTTTGCAAGACCTTGCGATATTAACGCAATACAAATTTAAAGTAAAATTTATGAAGAAAACGGAGAGTTTTCCGACATTTACTTTTCTAAAATTAAAAATAATTTAAAATTTGCATTAATGGATTGTAACGGCGGGGATGATAATTGTTTTTGTGTCAGCATGAATTCCAATACTACCGAAAATTGGGCTTTTGCAATCAAACAACTTGATAGAGAATATTTGTTGTCAATCAGAGATAATGAATTTGAAACATATTTTAGCGAATGCGAAAAAACAAACTTTTCACCGGAATTTGTTAAACAAAATAAACTTTGAGTAAAAATAAAAGACATTCCAAATAAAGAGATTTTAAACAAGTTAAAACAACATGCTTTTTGGGATGAATACGATAAAAGGTGTATTTCATGCGGTGCTTGTACAATCTCTTGCCCCACTTGTACCTGCTTTACAACAAAAGATATTATTTATAGCGAAAACCCAAAACTGGGAGAAAGAAAAAGAGTTTTTGCGTCTTGCCAAATTGAAGGTTTTGATAAAATGGCAGGACAAAAAGAAATCAGAAGCAAGGCGTCTGAGAGAATGCGCTATAAGGTTTTGCACAAATTCCACGACTATAAAGAGCGGTTTAAAAATCATCATATGTGTGTAGGTTGTGCAAGATGTATTAGTCGTTGTCCGGAGTCTATTTCAATAGTTTCAACTATTGAAAAGATGAATAATGCAATAGACGAAATTACCAATAACGATATTCAGGAGTAATGTATGTCACAACAAAATAAAAATCCTATGTCGCCATGCGCTTGTAAAATTTTATCCATAACAAAAGAAACTGATATAGAGTGGACATTTAGAATAGAGAGCTCATTTCAAGCAAACCATGGGCAATTTATGCAACTTTCAATTCCAAAAACAGGTGAAGCTCCAATATCAATATCAGGAATAGGCGATGGGTATATGGACTTTACACTTAGAGCCGTAGGAAAAGTTACCAATGAAATTTTCGAAAAACAAGTCGGAGATTATTTATACCTAAGAGGACCTTATGGCAACGGCTGGCCATGTGAAAAATTAGAAGGGAAGCACCTGATTTTTATTACCGGAGGAACCGGACTTGCCCCTGTGAGGTCTTTGTTAAACAAATTTTACAATAATATGAATCTTGTAAAATCAGTCACCCTTATTTCAGGTTTTAAAAACAAAGAGAGTATTTTATTTAAAAACGAACTTGTCAAATGGAAAGAAAAATTTAAAACATTTTATACATTGGATAATGACAATATCAAAGGATGGAACAGCGGACTTGTAACTAATTTTATAAAAGAAATTGACTTCACATCTTACGAAAATAATTACGCACTAATAGTTGTAGGTCCTCCAATTATGATGAAATTTACAGGCTTAGAACTTGAAAAACACAATGTTCCCGATGAAAATATTTGGATGAGTTTTGAAAGAAAAATGTCTTGCGCAATAGGTAAATGCGGCCATTGCAGAATAGATGAAACTTACGTTTGTTTAGATGGTCCGATATTTCCATACAAGAAAGCAAAGAAATTAATTGACTAATATACATAAGGAATTTGACTCTATGAACAAAGATATTGATATAAAAAAATTAAGGCTAAATTGTTACAGACAATCAAAAGAGTCGGGAAAGTTTATGTTGCAAATGAGAGTCCCCGGCGGGTTTATAGATGCAAAATATCTGGGCATAGTGCAACATATTGCACAGACATACGGAGATGGAAATTTCCATTTTGGGACAAGGCAAACTTTTAATATTACAGGGATACCATATGATAATATTCAAAAAGTAAACAAGTATATTGAATCGTATATTAAAGAAGTAGAAACCGAACTTTGCAATGTAAATATGAATACTATTGCAGGTGATGAAACATACTGGGAGCCTCATAGCGGTTATCCTACAATTGGCGCAAGAAATATAACTGCCTGTATTGGAAATTATCACTGCATATGTGGCAATATAAACACTTTTGAACTTGCAAGAAAAATTGAATCAATAATATTTCCAAGTCATTACCATATAAAAATAAATATTTCAGGATGTCCAAACGATTGCAACAAGGCTCACATGTGTGATTTTGGAATAATTGGAACCGCAAAGATGGAATACCATCCTCAAAGATGTATAGCCTGCAAGGCTTGTGTTAAAGCCTGCGAAAAAGGTGCTACAAGAGTGTTAAGCTTAAATGAAAATTTAAGCAGAGTAGAAAAAGACACTTGCTGTTGCGTTGGATGTGCAGAATGTGCAAGAGTCTGTCCGACAAGCGCTTGGACAAGAAAAGAAACTTCTTTTTACAGAGTTATCATTGGGGGTAGAACAGGCAGACAAACTCCAAGAGCGGGTAAAATGTTCTTGAATTGGGCCACCGAAGATGTTATTTTAAACGCTCTAAAAAACTGGCAAAAATTTTCCGCCTATGTAATGAATAATAAACCCGAATACCTGCATGGCGGACATTTGATTGGTAGAGCAGGTTATAAAAAATTCAAGGAAATCATATTAGATGGCGTAAAATTGAACCCCGAATGCTTGGTTGCAGAAAATGTTTTTTGGAATGAAACAGAGTATCGATCCAATTTTAACGCTAAACCGTTAAATATTGATACGAACTCATAAAAAAGTTGCTATTTATATTCAACATCCGATACAGGCTCAAGCCAAGTTGTATTGTTATCAGGGATATTTGTTTCTATTGAGATATGTGCAAATTGACTATAAGGAGCGGCACCATGCCAGTGAATAACATCCTTTGGAATTTTCACCACATCACCCGCTTTTAAAATTTGAATTTCCTTACCTTTTTCTTGATATCTGCCTTCACCCGCCGTTACAAGAAGAATTTGTCCGCCTGAGTGCTTGTGCCAATTAGTTCTTGCACCTTTTTCAAAAGTGACATTTCCGATAGATGAATTCCACATATCATCTCTTTGTACAAGCATATTTAAGCGTGTAGTGCCTGTAAAATATTTTCCGTAAGGGTTAATTTCACCCTGGCTAAAAGGTTGTTGCATGTTGGGCTCTCCTACAACATCTTTAAAAACATACAAAGCTTTAAAGGTTTTAGAGAACCCTACATAAGGCATACATTGTATTATTGCAGATACAATATCCTCTTTTGTATTACCTGCCTTTAAATTTCCCTTTATATGGCTTTTAAGAGTATTTTCAGCACCATCGGTTATTAAAATAGCTAAAACTAAAAGCTCTCTGGTTTTAAGGTCAAGCCCTTCTCTTGTATAAAAGTCGCCAAAACAAACTTCGCTCAAAAGGCGCGCAACTCTATCACCAACATTGTCGGGCAGTCCCATTAGAGAGTCTTTTATTTCATCGCCGTATAGTGGTTTTTGTATTTCAAGACCCTTTTCATATCTGTTTTTCTCGTTTGTCACAGCAGAGTTTTTAAGTGGCAGCTGAATATTCCTCTGCGCAAATACTTCATTCATAACTTCAATTGCATTTAGTGTTTTAGGAAAACCAATAAAAGGTGCGCACTGGTATATAACTTCTCTTACCTCATTTGGCGTTGCACCTGTATTTAAAAGCGCATTTATATGAGCCTTTAGTTGCGGCATGGTTTGTTGGACAACAAGCGTTGTGACTGTTAACATTTCTCTTGTTTTATTATCTAACTCGCCTATTGTAAAAACTTCACCAAAAATATATTTCTGTAAAATAGACATCATCTCCGGATCATTACCGACATTAGGATTCCATTGGCTCTTAAAAAGAGTTTCAAAATTGTCCTTACAAACTTGTTCTCTTGTCATTTTGTTCCTTTCCAAACTAAAGACGCATAAAGTATTGAATTCCAACAAGGCAACAATTAAAGCAAAAGCTAAAGTATTCTTAAAGTTCATATTAACCCCTGTACTTTTATAATTATTTACTATGTTTTAAAAAATAGCAAATACCTATACAGTATATTTTGATATGCCCAATAAGCATTCAATGCCACATCAAGATATTTTTTATTTGGGTAATTTTATTTGCACCAAAGTGTAAAAGTGTATTAATATTGTAGTATACGAAAAATGAGGAGTTATATGAAAACAGTTATAATTGGTGCGGGAGCATGCGGCGCAAGTTGCGCAACAAGATTAAGAAGGTTGGATGAAAATTGTGAAATAACAATTCTTGAGCGCACAAGTGAAATTTCAATTGCAAACTGCGGTTTACCTTACTATTGCTCTGATGTAATAAGCGAAAGAGAAAAAATTCTTGTATCAAATATCGACAAATTTAAAAATATGTTTAATATAGATGTGCGCATTAACTGCGAAATTACAGAAATAAAAAGAGATGAAAAATGTGTAGTTTCTAAAGACGGAGAAAAATTTTACTATGATAAACTTGTTTTAGCACAAGGCGCAAACCCCGCTAAACCGCCTATTGAAGGAATTGAAGATAAAAATATTTTCACACTGAGGACTCTTGATGACGCAGACAGAATTAAAAATTACATATCCCAAAATAATATCAAAAATGCCGTTGTGATAGGCGGCGGTTTTATTGGCGTTGAAATGGCAGAAAACCTCGCCCACCTAAATATCAATACAACTCTTGTAGAGCTTGCGCCGCAAATTTTGGCACCTGTAGACTATGAAATTGCCTGTTTTGCGCAAAACGAAATGAGATTAAACGGAGTCGAACTTGTACTCTCAGACGGCGTTAAGAAATTTTTTGAAAACGAAATAGAACTCACATCGGGTAAGAAAATCCCTTGTGATATTGTAATTTTATCAATAGGCGTAAAACCTGAAATTACCCTTGCAAAAAACGCGGGGCTTGAGGTTAACAGAGGAATTAAAGTCAACGATAACATGCAAACATCTGACCCTGATATTTTTGCCGGCGGCGACAGTGTTGAAGTAAAAAGCTTTATAACAAATCAAGATACGCTAATTCCGCTTGCAGGGCCTGCAAACAGGCAAGGCAGAATCATTGCGGATAATATTTGCAATTTAAATTCAACTTACAAAAAATCTCAAGGCACATCCGTACTTAAAGTTTTTGACTATACTGTCGCCGCTCTGGGGTATAACGAAAGACTTTTAAAACAGGAAAACATCCCCTATTGGAAAGTTTTAGTCTTTGGCAACTCTCATGCCGGCTATTATCCGGATGCAACCCCAACACTATTTAAACTTCTTTTTAACAATGAAGGCAAAATCCTTGGCGCACAAGCCGTCGGACAAGAAGGAGTTGAAAAAAGAATTGATGTAATATCCTCAATAATGAGAAACAACGGCACTATACAAGAGCTTTTGGACAGCGAACTTTGTTATGCGCCGCCATATTCTTCAGCCAAAGACCCTGTAAACATTTTGGGCATGTGCGCAAATAACGTATTGAAAGGCTTTGTAAAACCTGCATACTATGAAGACATTGAAAATTCCTACATTGTTGACGTCAGAATTCCTGACAGTTATAAAGCATATTCAATCAAAGGCGCGGTTAATATTCCCCTTGCGCAACTAAGGCAGAGGGTTAATGAAATCCCGAAAGACAAAAAAGTTATTTTAGTATGCGATTCGGGATACACAAGCTATGTGGCTTCAAGAATTTTAATTCAAAAAGGCTTTAATAACGTGTATTCGCTTATGGCAGGTATGAAACTGTACAAAGAAATTCAAAAAGATAAAGAAAGTAAAGTTGTAAAAAAAGCAAAAGCTCTAGCTGCAAGTACTTCAAATAAAAATATATTAAAAGTTGATGCTTGCGGACTTTCCTGTCCGGGACCGATTATGAAACTTGCGCAAAATATACAACAGCTCAATGACGGCGAAATGCTTGAAATATCATCGACCGACAAAGGTTTTTACTCTGATGTTGAAGCATGGTGCAACTCAACAGGCAACACCCTTTTAAATTTAGACAACATTGACAAAAAAATAGTTGCAACCGTAAAAAAAGGACAAGCGCAAATTCAACCGCAAAATGACAAAAACGGACAGACAATTGTTGTTTTTTCAAATGACTTAGATAAAGCCCTTGCCTCCTTTATCATCGCAAACGGTGCAAAAGCAAGCGGAAAAGAGGTAACGCTGTTTTTCACGTTTTGGGGGCTAAATATTTTAAGAAAAGAAAATATAAATGTTAAAAAATCTTTTATAGACAAAATATTTGGACTTATGATGCCAAAAGGCGCAAACAAATTGACTCTGTCTAAAATGAACATGGGCGGATTGGGCTCAAGTATGATGAAGTGGGTTATGAAAAACAAAAATATTTCAACCCTTGGCGAATTAATAAAAGAAGCTCAGTCACAAGGAGTAAAATTCATCGCTTGTCAAATGAGTATGGATGTTATGGGCATTAAAAAGGAGGAATTGCTTGACGGCGTTGAAATTGCGGGAGTCGCTAAATATATAGCACAAAGTAACAGTGCAAATTGCAATTTGTTTATATAACATTATTTTTCTACTCAGCCTGCTTCTTTTGAGCAGGCTGAGTATCACTCAAAGCACAATCCATGCTTGCGATTCTCAAACCTTCAATATCAAGAGTATAATATTTTAAATTAAGACTTTTGAGCTTAATTAAAATTTTCTCTCTCAATCCAATAAATTTATTAATCTCGCATAAAGGTATTTCAATCCTTGCAATGTCGTTGTGAATTCTAAATCTGCAGTCTGAAAAACCGTAATATTTCAATATTTTTTCGCCCTCTTTGGCTTTATTTATCAAAGTTTCGCAAAGCAAAGTATTGTAAGGAAAACGGGTCGCAAAACAGGGGGTCGAGGGCTTATTGTAAATCTTTATCCCGCAATGTTTTGCAAAATCTCTTATCTCTTGTTTTGTAATTTCAAACTCTGCAAAAGGGGAGTGTATTTTCAGTTCTTTCAGTGCTTTAATTCCCGGGCGAAAAACCTTTAAATCGTCCGCGTTAGTACCGTCTATAACAACTCTGTTGTTTGCAAAATCAATAATTTTTGAAAAAAACATTTTTTTTCGCAATAATAACATCTGTCTTTCGGGTTATTTTTAATAAAAGGGTCATCAAGCGGGTAATACTCAACTATTTTGTGCTCTACTTTGTATGTTTTACACAAATCGCAAGCAAAAGCAATTTCTTCATCATCCTGCAGCAGAGATTTAAAAGTAACGGCAACAACGTCTAAATCCTTGCACAAATACAAAAGTACACAGCTGTCTATGCCGCCCGAGTAAGCAAGACACAGGCCCTGCTTACTCATTTTGCTCAAATAATCTTGAAGTTCTCTAAACTTTTCTCTCACTTATTTTTTCACCCTGCGGCAAAATAAATAAACAAATAAAGTATATAACAAGTCCGACAGCTAATATTCCAAATAAATTTGCCGCCGCAAAAGGCATATTTGAAACAAATGCGGTTTTATTTTGAATCATATTTGCAATTAAATAAAACTTATTTTGAACCTGCATAAACACACCGTCTTGTATATTCATCAAAGACCACTCCAGTCCGTCAGGCTTTTGTGAAGCGTATTGTGCAATAAATGCAGCCAATGTAAGAGCAGAAAATCCAAAAAATGCAGACATTTTTTTGTAATTGATTTTTTTGCCGCAGCAATAAGCAAGGCACTGAATACACCCTCAACAACTCCTATGGGCAAATGTATAAACTGCATCAGCACGCAAAATTTTGCCGTTAAATGTATCGCAATTGAACCTGAAAAAACACCCTCGAGAACAACCATAAGCGCACCCAGCTGCAAAGCGACAATTGAAGCCAAAAGTGCCGCCAAAAAAGGTTTATTGCTCTTTTCAATAGGCTTATATATAAAAGGGTATGCCACAAAACAAGTCATTACGCCCATATTAACAATATTACAACCAAGCGCCAAAAGCCCGCCGTCAGAGAAAAACAGTGCTTGAATCGTCAAAATTGCACAAATTGCAAGAAATGCACTGTTAGCACCCAACAGGGCGCACAAAAGCAGCGCACCTATAATATGTCCGCTTGAACCTGTTTGAGGTATTGAAAAATTTATCATCTGAAGGGCAAAAACCAAGCAAGTCAGTGTAATTGCATAAAAGACTTTATCCTTACAAAATTCTTTTTTTGCCCCTCTAAAAGCAAAATAAGTGCCCACACCTGCAGCGCCAAACATTACAATGGCACTAATCGGGCAAACAACGCCGTTTCCTAAATGCATATTTTCTCCTTTATTTGCATAACTCTTAATATCGGGTTTTTGTACGGTCTTTTCCCTCTGCCGTATCCGACCTTTTCTATTATAAACTCGCTCGGCAGCTTTTGAGAATTAAATAAAGCCGCAACAATTGCAGCCCCTGTCGGAGTAACCATCTCACCTTGATTATCAGTTATCCTTAGGGGTATTTGATATTTTGAAACTATTTCACACACTGCAGGCACAGGCACCGCAAGTTCGCCATGCTGACATTTAACGCTTCCTTGCCCTTCACTCAGCACAGAAAAATACACCTTTTGGACATTTAAGCTGTCAAATAAAACCGCAAAACTCACTATATCAACAATAGAGTCGATTGCGCCAATTTCATGAAAATGAATTTGCGAAATATCTTTGTTGTGAACCTTTGCCTCTGCCTGTGCAACAATTTTAAAAATCTTCTCTGCAAGCTCTTTTGCATTTGCACTAATCTCGGCTTTATCAATGATTTTATAAATATCATCGAGATTTCTATGCTTGTGGTGAAGGTGAGAATGATTTTTTACAATTACGTCAAAATCGCTTACCGCTATTGCATTACCGTTTGTTTGGTTATTTTATAACTAAATTCATTATCTAACTTTAAGGATTCAAGAGCTTTATTTAAAACATCCTTATCAGCGCCCAAGTCTAATAGCGCGCCTACTGACATATCACCCGAAATTCCAAAATTACACTCAAAGTATAAATCCATTTTTTACCTTTTTCCCTCAATTAATCTGTTTATTTGATTGGCACTATAGTCTGCATTATAACCGTTATCTATATTAACAACACTTATACCCTCTGCACAAGAGTTAAGCATGGTAAGCAAAGCGCTCAATCCCCCAAAACTTGCACCGTAGCCGACCGAAGTAGGCACTGCAATAACAGGTATATCAACCAAGCCTGCAATAATTGAAGCCAATGCTCCTTCCATGCCTGCAACAGCTACAACTACATTTGCTTTTTTTATTTCATCTATTTTATCAAAGAGTCTGTGAATACCCGCCACTCCTATATCATAATATTTTTTTACGTTACTTCCGTAAAATTCCGCGCATAGTGCAGCTTCCAGTGCTACCGGAATATCACCTGTACCGCCTGTGCAAATTGCCACTTCGCCGATTTTTTCTACCTCTCTTTGCACCAAAGTGACAACTTTTGCAAGCTTGTCATAAGTTAGAAGCGAGCCGAAATGTTTTTTTAAAATTTGATATTGTTTATCACAACAGCGCGTACCTATTACATTTGCACCCGTATCACAAAAAGCTTGAAATATTTTTACAAGCTGCTCGTCACTTTTAGACTCACAAAAAACAGCCTCGCAATAACCGCGCCTTTTTACCCTTTCTATGTCTAATTTTGCAAAACCAAGTTCTATATATTCACTCATCTTTTTCTTTCTTTATCTTAAATTTTGAAAACAACAAACCTGCTTCAAACAGTAAATAGGTGGGCAAAAACAAAAGTATTTGACTTAAAATATCAGGCGGAGTAAGTATGCCTGAGATTATTAATATAACAACAATAACATAGGGGCGAATATTTACAAACACACAATATTCAACAATGCCGGATTTTATTAAAGAATAAGTCACAAGCGGCAACTGAAACATTAGCGCAAAAGCCAAAGTCAGCCACAGGGAAAGATTTACGACATTTGAAATGCCCAAAACAGGCTTTATGTGTTGGGAATCAAAACTCATTCCAAAGTTAATTATAAGAGGCAAAATGACGCTCAAACAAAAAATTGCCCCTGCCACAAACAAAATCGCAGACATAAAAACTATTGATTTAATAAATTTCTTCTCGTTTTCATAAAGTGCAGGCGCAAAAAATTTCCAAACCTGATGCGCAATATAGGGAAAACAAACTACAACATCAAGCAAAAATGCAAATTTAATTTGTATTAAAAACACCTCAACGGGCAAAAAATAATTAAGCGCTACAGTATTTTCCCTTATAATCAGTTTTATAAATAAATCCAAGCATTTTGGCGATACGAACAATATGGGGATTATAAAAATCCCCAAGCACAAAATGCACTTTAAAAGCATTTGCCTAAATGCTTCAATATGAGAAATTATATCTTCGTCTTTATCTTGTTCAATACTCATCTCTAAACGTCTTTTGGCTGATATTCTTCAGGTTT
>DVJQ01000045.1 GCA_018716625.1 Candidatus Galligastranaerophilus intestinavium
CTTTAAAAATTTTCTCAAATTCATCCAAATTAAAATATTGCTCTATCGGATAATTTGTTTTGTAAAATTCTTCATCAAATACCTCTCTAAGGTTTGAATTTTGCTTTAAATTGTTGTTTCTTAAAAATGACACGCTTAAAAATTCAAATCCCGAGTTTGTACAGTATTCGTACAATTTTAATATATCTTCTATATTGTTTTTTAAAACTATTGTTTTAATGTCAACCATGGGACGTTTTTTTCTTGTGTTCAAATTATCAAGATTAGATTTTATCCTCTCGAAAATCCCATCCCTTTGACGATTTTTATCGTGGTTTTTTCCCCAACCGTCCAAAGATACTGACAAAAGCATCATTTTAGACTTTACAAATGCCTCTATAGTAACATCATCAATTAAAATACCGTTTGTAACGACATTCATTTTGCCAAAAGTTTTTTTGGCACACATAAAAAGAATTTCTTTAAAATCCGCTCTTACAAGAGGCTCGCCCCCCACAAGCGTAACAAAGGAGTAAAAAGGGATTTGCTCAATAATTTTAAACCACTCGTCCGTCGTAAGTTCGTTTTTTAACCTGTCATCCCCAACATAACAATAAGGACAGTTCAAATTACACCTGTAAGTAAGTTCAAAAAAGTACCTGAGAGGCATAAGCGCATTTTTAAGAGGATTTTTATAAGAAAAACCTGCATAGGTATTTCGTATTAAATCAAAAAGACTTGAATAATCCAAAAGTTTTTTCATTCTTTCATTTTACTACAGGAAATATTTATAGTAAAATGATTACAAAATTTTAGGAATGGCTTCATTTTATAGCGTCAAGGAGCAATTTTGAAACAAGAAGAACTTGAAATTTGGGAAAAAATAATTGACGAAGTAAAAATTAACATACCCGAAACCGCACACACATGGCTTAATAATCTTGAACCGGCACTACCCTTGCTTGAGATGCCGTCAAACGGGATTTTCCTTATGAAAAGCAATCAGGGTTTTGGGATTCAAGTTCTGACACAAAAATATCTGCCCGAAATTGAGGAAGCTCTTGAAAAATGCACCTCGCTCAAAAGGAGTGTAAGAATTGTACTTGATGAAACAAGAAAAACAAACACAAAAAAGAAAACGCCAAAAGCCGCACCTGAAATTAGCCTTGTAAAAGAGCAGATAGATAATTTAAAACAAATGCACTCTTTTTGCGGGCTAAATTTAAAATATACTTTTGATAATTTTGTATGTGGCAATAATTCTGATTTTGCCTACAATGTAGCAAAAAAAGTTGCCGCTGCCCCGGGGCAAAAATATAACCCTCTCTACATTTACGGAAACGTAGGGCTTGGCAAAACACACCTTATGCAAGCAATCGGACATCAGATTTTAAAAGACTTCGGCGACTTAAAGGTAAAATATGCAAAGGCAGAAGAAATTACAAATCAGCTTACCGAGTCTGCAATAATTCCATCCGAGCGCAATTCAAAAATGAAAAAATTGCGTGATAAATACAGAAACATAGATGTACTGCTGCTTGATGACATACAGTTTGCAGAAGGAAAGCAAAGAACAGAAGAAGAAATATTCAGTATTTTTGATGTCTTATTCCATGCCGGCAAACAAATTGTTTTTGCATCCGACAGGCCTCCTTCATCACTTGTTTGTACTCCTGACAGACTAAAAAGCAGGTACGAGTGGGGTTTAACCGTTGAAATACAAATACCTGATTTGAACACAAGATTTGAAATAATCAAAAAGCACGCTGTACACTCACACTTTGAAATATCTGACGATGTTGCAATGCTTTTGGCAAAAAGTTATGACAGAAATATAAGGGAGTTGGAAGGAGCGTATAATAAATTAAGTGCTTATGCCTCCATTCAAGGTATAGAGGCAACAATCGAACTTGCACAAAAAGTTTTAAATTTGGGAGCAAATACGAAAATGATAACACTTGATGACATTATTGAAAAAACCGCAAAGTATTTCGGCATAAAAAAAGATGAAATACTCTCCAGCGGACGCTCTAAAGACATTGCAAACGCAAGAAGGCTTGCTATGTACCTATGCAGGGAAATAACACAGATGAGTCTGCCTGAAATCGGTGCAGCATTTAATAAAAATCATACAACCGTCCTTTACAGCTGGAGCAAAGTAAAAGAGGATGCTGCAGTAAACAAAAATCTTGAGGATACAATAAGTGAGTTAAATAAATTTATCCTAAATTAAAGAGGGTATTTTAAAATATTGTTTGAATCTTGTTCTGATACTATAAGAATTTTTCTGACAGCATCAATTGACAAACAATACGGTTTTTTCACTTTTGCAAATTCGCTGATTACACCGCTTGTTGTTACTTTTACTATATTATTCTTTGTATAATTTGCTACATATAAATTGTTCTCGCTGTCCATAACAATGCCTACGGGACCCCCGAGGTTAACGGGCCAAACATATACGCTTTTTGCGCCATCGGGAGTTATTTTATATATTTTATTCTCAGAAAAGCTTGCAGCATAGACATTTCCCTCAGAATCGGCCGCAACACCGGAGGGTGCCTGCATACTTGTTAATAAATTTGAATTTGACAAAACAACATTTTGCACAGGGGCACTTGTTTTAGGCGATAAGGCACTTTGTACATCTTCAGGAGAAGATGCTGCCAGTTGAGCTTTTTGTGCTTCTTCTTTTTGTTTTTGCGCAAGTGCTAACTCTGCCTGTCTTTTTTTAATTTTATTTTCAAGCAGCAAAACTTGCGAATATACATCATCATTAGAGGGAACCTTACTCAGAGTTGTCATTGCCCTTGAAAGGTATCCTCTTTTGTATAAAAGCCTGCCAAGTTCATATATGCTTTCATAGTCATCAGGTTTGAGCTGGACTACTTTTTCATAGCTCTTTATTGCAGCGTCCGTATATCCGTATGAAGCCTGAATTTGCGCCAGATTATAATATGCTTCGTAAAACTTGGGATCGATCGCAATTGCTTTTTTGAAGTACTCCATGGACTTTTGGACTTGATTTTGCGAATAATAATCTATCCCAAGATTATATAAATCGGTAGCATCCTCAAGTGTATAAGCCCCTGCACTCAAGGTGCAAGCAAACAGAGCAAATAATAATGAAAAATATAAAGAGAAAAAACTTTTTTTCATGGTATTATCATTATAACAAAAAGCTTAATTATTACAACAGTAATAAAAATTACTTTCTCGGAGAAAAAATGCTTATATTTGCCATAGAATCAAGTTGCGACGAAACCGCCTGTGCCATCGTAAAAGACGGCAGAGAGGTACTATCAAATGTTGTTTTTTCACAAATAAAAACACACCAAAAATTTGGGGGCGTTGTACCTGAGGTAGCAGCAAGAGAACACTTGGAGTCAATAGGTCCTGTTATAAAAGAAACATTCTCTCAAGCACAAATTAAACCCGACAAGCTTGACGCATTTGCCGCAACCGTAGGACCGGGGCTTGTAGGGTGCCTTTTAGTCGGACTGAATGCGGCAAAGACATTATCTATTGTTCACAATAAACCCTTTATTGGTGTAAATCATTTACACTCACACGTTTGCGCCAATTTCATAGAATCGGATTTAAAGCCCCCTTTTATCTGCTTACTTGTTTCAGGCGGACACACTCAAGTTATTTTTGTTGAAGATTACGACAAACAGACAATTGTAGCCTCAACAATAGATGATGCCATTGGAGAAGTATACGACAAAGTTGCACGTCTTATGGGGCTACCGTACCCCGGAGGAATTATGCTTGACAAGTTGGCACAAGAGGGCAATCCGCTTGCCTTTAAATTACCTGAGGCAAAAGTTGGAGAAGATGAGTTCAGTTTTTCCGGCTTAAAGACTGCGCTTTTGAGATTAACACAAAGTTTTAAAGACAAAGAAATGCCGATAAAAGATATATGCGCAAGTTTTCAAGAAAGAGTTTCGGATACTTTAATCAAAAAAACAGTTAACCTTGCCGACAAATTCAATTGCAAAACAATTGTTTGCGCAGGCGGGGTTGCTGCAAATTCCGAACTTAGAAAAAAACTTTTTGCACTTGATAAGAACGGTTATAAAACATATGCACCAAAGATGAAATATTGCACCGATAATGCCGCTATGGTGGGTTCTTGTGCATACTTTAATCCTATCAAATGCGAAAACCCGCTTGAAATAGAAGTTTTCTCAAGAGGCTGAATTACCAACCATACCTTTTAAGGAACATGCAGTCATTATTTATAACAGCAAAGGCACCCGCTGAACGGCCGGATGAAGCATAGAGAACATCTATCCCCATTTCGTCTTGCAGTAAATCATGGCAATACTTGTTGATTACTTTAGTTTTATCACTGCCACATAATTTTCCCAAAGTTTCCGCAAGTTCTTTGTTATATATAATTGCCTCATAAAAGCAGGGTTCAAAAATAGGGTATTTGTCCTTTTTTCCGTTATAAAATGCCACTATGGGAACACTTCCTGCACCTTGTTCCGAACCTCCGAATGAAGATTGAGAAAAATAAGTCCCAGGACCGCATTTCATCCTCGAAGTTTTTGTCCAGTCTAACCCGTTTTTTATAATATCATCTGCTACTTCTTTGGTGTGGGTACAATGTATTAAGGTGCCAAGCCTGTCTGTATTTTCATATCTTATTATAGAATTTTCAAGATATTCCTTGATTGTTCCGCAAAATTCTTTGCCATTGTATTTTTGAAAAGTAAACACTGAATTATCGAGTAAACTTTTTAAATCTGCATCCAATTCCAACAGATTGGCGCCGCTAAAACTTACTTGATCGCTTTTGGGAGATCTCTCTAGATTATTATTAATCATAGCTTTTGTAGTTGCAAAATTAACTTTGGGTAAATTAAAAGAAATTTTTGGAATCATATTAAACCTTGGCCTGCACAATATGCGCAAAACATATAAACATGAAAAATTGCCTATTTTATCTGTTTTGCTATAAGATTTTTTGCAAATTCAAGCTGTCTGTCAAAATTTTTATTAACGTCATCGCGAGTAAAAGTAACCTCGTAATCAGGCTCTATACCTTTTTCGTTAATATCTCTGCCGCTTGGGGTTAAATATTTTGCAATGGTTAAATTCATTCCCATTTTATTTGGCAGAGCATAGATTTTTTGCACGACACCTTTACCAAAAGTTTTTGTGCCCACTATTTTTGCTCGGTTATTATCTTTAAGTGCACCTGATACAATCTCTGAAGCTGAGGCACTATCTCCGTCAACAAGGACAACAAGCGGCTTATCATATACAAATTCGTTATCTTTAACGCTGTATGAGCTGCTTTGACCGTCTCTGCCTATGACACTTACTATATCACCGTTTTTCAAAAATATGTTTGCAACAAATACCGCATTTTGAAAAAGTCCGCCTGTATTACCGCGTAAATCAAGTATTAAACCTTTTGTATCTTTCACTTTATTGAGAGCGTTTATAAATTCTACGGGCGTTTCGTTCCCTATGAAACTTAAAATATGTATATAGCCTGTATTTTTATCCAGTTTTTGACACTCGACCGTTCTTACTTTTATCTGCGCACGCTTGATTTTTTTTGTCAGATTTGCGCCATCCCTTAAAATAACAAGCGTAACCGTTTCATTTAAGGCACCTTTTATATATTGAGCAACCTGAAATATTGATTTACCTTTTATTTGATGATTATCAACACTTACAAGCATATCACCCTGTTTTAAACCGGAAGAATCGGCAGGAGAGCCTTTTATAACATTTACTATATAAATTTTCCCCGCAACAGAGGCTATATTTACACCAATGCCGTACATCTTTGATTCTATTGAATTTGTTTGATCTTCAAATTCTTCTTTAGACAACAACCTTGAATAAGGGTCATCGAGACTTGCAAGCATAGTGTTTATTGCAACATAAGCGTCATCATTATCCTTAATTTTATTTACATATCTTCTTTTCCACCTGTACCAATTTTGATCGTTAAGGTGAGGCTCGGCATAGCTTTGTTTTACAAGAAGCCAGCTCTCCAAAAACAAGTCTTTGGGTGAAACATTTTCGTTATTAACATAAGAATTTGATGATATTTCGTTTATACGCTCAATCTGAGCTTGTTTGTAATTCTCAAAGGTAGCACCAAAGAGAATTGCAAGACACAAACAAAGAAAAATAAGCTGTAGTTGTTTTATTCTTTTAAACATATTTCTTTTCACTTATTTTTAGATTTTACGCCTGTGGGAACCAATCTGTATCCCCCTCCGTATATTGTCTCTATGTATTTATTTTTCTCATCAGAAATTTTATCAATCTTTGTTCTGAGGTGTCTTATATGCACTCTTATCGTGTCAATATCCTCATCGCCGTCATAGCCCCAAACTTCCTTTAAAAGTATTTTTGAAGAAACCATTTCGTCATGATGCTGCATGAGCACATTTAATATTTCAAATTCTATGGGTGTTAATTTTGCACTTTTATCCAAAATTTTTACACTATAGCTTTCAGGAATTAAAGTAATATCACCCAATGTAAGAACTTCTTTAAATCTCAAGGACTGTGCAACAAGTCCCGAGCGATTCAAAAGCGCTAAAACTCTTGCCTTTAGTTCCTCTATTTCAAAGGGTTTTGTCAAATAATCGTCAACGCCCGAGTTAAAGCCCTTTAGCTTGTCATTTAACTCGCCTAAAGCTGTCAACATTATTATAGGTATATTTTTTGTATTTTCATTTTGCCTTATTTTAAGCGCAAGGGAATAACCGTCAACCTCACCCATCATAACATCCAATATCACAAGATCGGGCATTTCCTGCTTTATAAGCGCATAGCCTTTAACGGGGTCAGTTACATATTTACAACTGTGCCCGCAAAGTTCAAGATTTATTTTAACAAGCTCGCAAATAGCTTCATCATCATCTATAATAAGGATTTTACTCATAGTTCAATTCCGTTCAAACGCCTATAAAAAGATTCTATTACAAAATAGTTTAGTTGGATAAGAATAAATTGTAAAAGAATGTTAAAATTAAATTAAAAAAGTGAATAAAAATTACTTGTGCGTTTTTTTCTTATGTTGTAATATTATCTAGCATAATAAAAATTCACTACCAATCTTAAAGGAGGATTATGAATTGGCGATAACAACTCTTGAAGCACGTGAAAATACACTAAAAACTCACTCACGTTATTTGGGCAGACACATACTTGCAGAATTTTTTGAATGTGATCCCAATGTTTTAAATAACCCCAAACTGGTCGAAAAGTATATGGTAGAAGCAGCGCTTGAATGCGGAGCAACGATTGTAAACAAGTGCTTTCACTTATTTGCACCCCATGGTGTATCAGGTGTAGTTATAATATCTGAAAGTCACCTTGCAATTCACACGTGGCCCGAGCTAGGCTACGCTGCAGTAGATTTATTTACTTGCGGTGAGGCATGTGATCCTAAAGTTGCTTATGACTTTTTGAAAAAGTGCTTTAATTCTAAAGATACGTCTTATTCTCAATTAAATCGCGGAATTTTAGACGATAAAAACCTAAGTGTTGAGCACACGCCTTTTTATATAAGCGCACAGGTATAACAAAGCACAACTACAACAGGAAAAGACGCTTTGCCCGTCTTGTATTTGTTGTGCTAAAATAATTCTATGGATAAATTTAAGATTGAAAAAATGACTCTCGCCTCACTGGATGAAGTTATGGCAATAGAGGCGCTGGCTTACGGTCAGCACCATTGGAGCAGGGATTCTTTTGTTGCCGAAATTAATAATCAAATATCAAATTACAGTTGCGCTACAAACAAAGAAAACAGGATTGTCGGATATTTAGGCTTATGGAAAATAATCGATGAAGCACATATAACAAATCTTGCCGTACATCCTGATTTTAGAAGAAAGGGTGTGGCAAAGTTGCTGCTTTTTGATGCACTTGAGCAGTGTTACAAGGAAAAAATTAAGTATTTAACCCTTGAAGTCAGAGTTTCAAATGAAGGAGCAATAAACCTGTATGAAAGCTTTGGTTTTAAATCTTTGGGTGTTAGAAAAAAATATTACCAAAACAACAACGAGGACGCACTCATTATGTGGAGCGAGAATATATTTAGCGAAAATTATAAAAAACGTTTCAACAAAATAAAAGAGGATATTGAGGGTTTAATACTAAAATGAACAAAAGATTTGCAGACGAGATACAGGAGTTTATATACAAAGGAGAAAAAACACCTTTTAGCATAGGGACAATTGTTGTGTGTTTTTTGTGCCTGCTTCTTATTATTGTAGCTACCTTTACGCAAATCAATGTTACATACACGATACCATATTTTGAAATAACGGGAGAGTTGGCATTTAAAAATGTTAGCAACCCATACGTTCCTCAAATTCCGGTTATCTTATTTGTTGCAGCCATTTTAGGCCCGAGTTTTGCGCTTTTTACCATGCTTATGTATATAATAATCGGCTTTTTTATATGGCCGGTTTTTGCCTTAGGGGGAGGGCTTGAATATATTAAAAGCGGTCTTTTTGGCTACATTTTAGGCTGCATATTTGCAGTAATTCCCACAGGTAAACTTCTTGAGAAAAAATATAATCTAAAAAATATAATGCTTGCAACAATTATCGGGGTTTTGTGCATACATATCTGTGCAATGATATACTGTATACTTTTAGCACTCTTAAAAGTTGTGAGCTTTTCTTATGTATCCAGCGCAATACACTCAATAGGCGGGGTAAAAACCCTTTACGACATTATCATATCATTTATTTTTTTAATATTGGCAATTCCTGCAAAAATGATTTTATGGATTGCAATGAGAAGTTCAATAACTAAAAAAATCGCAAAAAAAGTAAAAAGGGAAACTATTTAAAAATTTCCTTCAACTCTTTTTGAAATGGCGAAATTTTAACTATTTTTTCAATTATAGCAGGCAGTTTTTCAAGCGTATAATCAATTTCTTCCTCAGTAGTATAACGGCTCAGGGAAAACCTTATACTGCCATGCAAAGATGTAAAAGGAACATTTTGTGCTCTGAGCACATGACTTGGTTCAAGAGAGCCTGATGTGCAGGCAGAGCCAGAGCTTGCACATATGCCAAAATCATTTAAGTGAAGCAAAATAAGTTCACCCTCAACGTACTGAAAACCAATGTTTGTAGTATTGGGAACTCTGTTTTTGCCTTTTGAATTTAAAACTGCGTTTTTAATGTTGGATAAAATTCCACGCTCTAACTTATCTCTCAAAGCCTTCACTCTTGTCAATTCATCACCCAGATTTTCCTTTGCAAGCTTTGCAGCAGCAGCCATTGCAACAATATAAGGCACATTTTCAGTTCCGGCACGTTTACCTCTTTCTTGATGTCCTCCCACAATCAAAGGCGAGAGCATTGTTCCGCTTTTAACATAAAGTGCGCCAACACCCTTTGGTGCATGAAACTTATGACCCGAAATACCAAACATATCAATTTTTGTATTTTTCAAATCTACGGGTATTTTTCCTGCTGCCTGAACACCGTCCACAAACACCTTTGTTTCGGGATTTTGCATTTTTACGGCTTGCGCTATTTTATCCACAGGATATATAGTGCCTGTTTCATTATTTGCCATCATAACAGACACAAGTGCCGTATCAGGAGTGATTGCTTCAAGCAACTGTCCTACATTTAACTCGGAATTTGAATCAACGTCAATCCAAGAAACCCTGTAGCCTTTTTTCTCAAGATCTTTATACAGGTTTAAAACACAAGGGTGCTCAACTTTTGTTGTAATGATATGTTTTTTGTTCCGATTTACATCAAGCGTCCCTTTAATTGCCATGTTGGCAGATTCCGAACCGCAAGAGGTAAAAATAATTTCTTTTGGATCACTTGCACCCAAAAAATCTGCCATTACCTCTCTTGCGTTTTTAATGGCTTCGTTGGCATTATGCGCAAGGTCATATATACTTGAGGGATTACCATACTCATCTTTTAAATACGGTAACATTGCCTCAAGTGCCTCCGGTGCGACCTTCGTAGTTGCATTATTATCCAAATATACAAGTTTCATTATTTAACCTCTATAACATTAATTTCAGGGTCAACATGCTCTCTCAATTGAGCTTCAACAAAGTTTTTAAGCGTCATTGTAGCATTCTTGCAAGACGAACAGGTTCCCGTTAACTTTACGTATACATTTTTATTTTCTACATTTACAAGCTCTATACCACCCGAGTCCTTGCCTAACTCGCCTGCAACATTTGTTTCCAGTACTTTATTAATTTTTAAAATAAATTGCACAGGATTTAGGGCAGTGTCTTTTTTTGCGTATTTATCTAAAAGCATTTTAATATTTGGCACACAACGCATACATCCGCCACCGGCGTAATTAATTTCTTTTATATCATCAAGCGTTTTTGCCCCCTTTTCTACTATTGCCTTAATTATTTCATCTTCGCTTACACTAAAGCAATTGCAAACAATTTTTTTACCGTTTGAAATTTCTTCTTTTTTTTCTTCACCGAAATAATTTTTTAGCGCATCTTCGAGAGCCTCATGACCCATAACAGAGCAGTGCATTTTCTCCGGAGGCAAACCGTCCAACTCGTCCGCTATATCTTTATTTGTAATTTTCCTTGCCTCTTGTACCGTTTTACCTATTATCATCTCGGTTAAAATACTTGATGAGGCAACGGCTGACCCGCAACCGAATGTTTGAAACTTGGCGTCTGTTATAACACCGTTTTTGTCAATTTTTAAGTATATTTTCAGCTTATCACCACAGGCAAGAGCACCTGCTTCACCTATAGCATCCGCATTTTCAATAGAACCGACATTTTTTGGGTTTTTATAGTGTTCTTTTACTTTATCCGAATATTCCCACATAATTTTTCTCCATAAAATCAATTACATTATACACGCAAAAAAATACAACTTAAATATGTAGGAAAAAAATAAAAAAAATGCATAATATAGGTATGAAAAATACAAAAGATACAGCTCAAAAGTACATATACTCTCAAAAAGCAGCTCTTGATTTTTTAAAACAAAGAATAGATAAGCTTGCACCAAACATTAACAGTGCAGGTATTATTGAAAACAGCACTAAATTTCTGTTTAAAAATTTTCACCAAAAAAGCTCACAGCAAATTGCTCTTGATAAATTCAGTGAAATTAAAAATGTTGTTCGGCAGATAAGCGACGATAAAAAATAAAATTATGCTTCTTTATCCAGATAGTTGCCTTCGACCATTTGCCTTAAAGAACGCTTGCCCAAAAAACCTGTGTTCTTTGAGATAGCTTGCCTATAAAGCATATCCAGCTTGCTTGCGATATACATTTCTGAGTTGTCTTCGTAGTTACGCTTCGTATATAAACTCAAGCCAAAGCCGGCAGTATTATTACAGTTGATTCCGTTAATTCTTGACATGCCAAGCTCTCTATTTTAATTGTGCTTATCTATTTTATTAAAAAAATAAAATTTGTCAAAAATTGCGTAAAATATATTTATACTTAACAAATCTTTATAATTTTTTTTACTGTTTTTTTTGGTATAATCAAGAGCATGATGAAGAAAGATTTTTTTGCACAGTTAGTGCTTAGGGCAATTGATAAAGCAATAGAAAATAATAAATTGGGAGAGTTAAAAGAAAACAACTTTAGCGCCATTTGCGAAGTTCCAAAGAACAAGGAGTTTGGCGACTTTGCAATAAATGTTTCCTCTCTTGCGCGAAATGCAAAAATGGCACCGCCCCTAATTGCGCAAAATATTGCTCAATACATTGAAAAACAAGGCTTTGAAATAAATATTGTCGCAGGATTTATCAACTTTAAACTTGAAAAGGAAATGTTGAACGACATTGCAAAAGAAATTTTGCAAAAGGAAGATATGTATGCCGCTTGCAATATAGGTAAGGGCGAAAAAGTCAATCTTGAATATGTCAGCGCTAACCCTACAGGGCCATTTCATATAGGACATGGTCGATGGGCGGCTTTGGGCAGCGCTTTGGCAAATATTATGAATTATTGCGGGTATAGTGTTTACCAAGAATTTTACATAAATGACGCAGGAAACCAAATTAACAAGCTTGCTCGCTCGCTCGAACTAAGGGTAAAAGAATTAAAAGGTGAAAAAGTAGAGTGGGAAGAAGATTTGTATCCGGGAGAATATCTCATTGACTGCGCAAAAAGATACATAGCCTCGGGCGAAAAGGAGAGCTATGGCGACTTTGCAAAGGCTGATATGCTAAGGCTGCAAAAAGAGCTTTTGGAAAAATTCAGAACTCATTTTGACTGCTTTTTCTCGGAATTATCGCTTTATAAAAATAACGAAGTTGAAAATTGCATAGAAGAACTAAAGAAAAAAGGTAAATTATACGAAAAAGACGGGGCAGTCTGGTTTAAAAGTTCTGATTATACAGACACTCAAGACAGAGTCCTTAAAAAATCAGATGGCACAAATACTTATTTGACTGCTGACATTGCATATCATAAAAATAAGTTGGAGCGCGGTTTTACACGCCTTATTAACATCTGGGGCGCAGATCACCATGGGTATATAGCAAGAATGAAAGCTGCAATAGACGCTCTGGGGTATGATAGTTCTTGCCTTGAAGTGCTTTTGGGACAACTTGTAAATATTATTCAAAACGGCGAGCAGATGAGGATGGGCAAGCGCAAAAAAATGGTCACACTTGACGAACTTGTTGAAGAGGTAGGTGTTGATGCCACAAGATTTTGGATGTTGATGCGCTCAAGCGACACCACAATTGACTTTGACATTGATTTAGCAAAAAGCCAAAGTGACAAAAACCCTGTTTTCTATGTTCAATATGCCCATGCCAGAGCATGCTCAATATTAAGAAAGGCGACCGAGAAAAGGATAGATATTGAAAATAAAACAGAGCTTGAAGCACTTTTTAGCGAAAAAGAAATAGAAGAAATTTCAACAAATCCCGATATAAAAGGGCTTTTTGACGATTCCTGCGACGAACAGTCCCGCGAAGCAGCAAGAGCACTTATTTTGAAACTTGAAGAGTCCAAGTCTATAGTTGAAGCTGCAGCAAGGCTGAGGGCACCTTATTTGCTCTGCAAATACTCAATGGAACTTGCAACAGCTTTTCACCATTTTTATAATTTTTCAAGAGTACTAACGGATGATAAAGAAATATCAAAAAAAAGATTGGCTCTTGTTAAATGTTTTAGAATTATCCTAAGCAAAACTCTTGATTTATTGGGGGTTGAGGCTCCACAAAAAATGTAGTTGATTTTAAAGTTTGTCTATGATAATTTAGAATCACGACCGAGAATAAAATAAGCACTCCTTGGGGTGCGCGAGTTGAAAATTAAATATGTGGGCTGCTAGCTCAGGTGGCCACAGAGGGTGAAACCCTCTGAAATAAAATAAGCACTCCTTGGGGTGCGCGAGTTGAAAATTAAATATGTGGGCTGCTAGCTCAGGTGGTTAGAGCGCACCCCTGATAAGGGTGAGGTCGGTGGTTCGAGTCCACTGCGGCCCAGATTTAAAAGAGAATAATAGCAAGGGTTTTAGACCTTGCTTTTTTAATGCAAATAACAGGTAATAGGTTTCTGGGTAATAGGTTTCTGGGACATTGAGACGAGGAAAATTTAATAAAAAATCAAACAGACAGCACGATTGAGGCTGTTTTTTAGTATTGAGATGTAGGGGACTTTTTTTCTTGGATTATTCGGGGTGTCGGAAAGTTCTCAGCTTCCCGACACCTTACGGGCTTGCTCGTCAAGCCTCGCATCGCCCTACCGAAAATCCGCTTCTTGCACTCTTTTGCACTAATTTTCTGTTACCCTGAATTTATTTCAGGGTCTATCCGGCTCACAAAGCCTATTTTAGCCCAGTGCAATAAAGTGCAAAAAAGTGCAATTTTATTTTGACTTGCAAATTGAGATACACCAAATTATCAATAAGATTAGGATATTTACGCAATTTCTAATTCATAACCCAATTCATGGAATATTTTTACAATGGTTGAAAATTTAGGTTCTTTTTCATTTTTAAATAAACTGTATAAATGAGTTCTAGACATTCCAATTTTCTTTGCAAAACCTGAAATTGAATTTCTTGATTTGATGGCAATTTCTAATGCACGATAAAAAGAATTAAAATCACCATCTTCAATATAATCTTTCAAACTTGTATTTAGATATAATTTAATATCTTCATCAGTTTTTAAGTCGTTAACTATATAATTTTCTAAATCTATTGTATGTTTTAATTCTTTCATTATTTACCATTCTTAACTAGACTTTTTGCTTCAAAAATATAGTGTAAACTATAGCAGACACTTTGTCAATTTTGGAGTAATTTTTCTTAATAAGTTCTTAATAAAAAGTTTTGAGCAAATAACTTACGTTATTTATACATTGTAACCTAGATTTATAAAGTAAAAATAGTCTTAACGACTAGAAAATACTAAAAAAAATATGAAAAGATTGATACAATTAAATAGTTTAGCATAAAAAGGTTATAAATATATTTTGGTCTGAACAATTTTCTAATTTAAAATGTTTCTTTCGAGATATATTCAACTGTGTTTTAAAATTATTATCATTTTTTAAAAAATCAAACGCTTTTGCATAATCATTACTTGATAAAGATTTGCACTTTAAAATAAATTCAAAAAAATAAATTGGATTAATTAATACCTCACAAGGAATTCTTATTTCTTTAATACTATCAATTTGAATTTCGCAGTTGTCATGCGAGTCTACATTACTATCATAATCAATTCTAATGTATGAAGTATTTGAAATTTTACGTGTTTCTATAAGTGTATCTATATTATCCAACCCATCAATTATTTCTAAATATTCAATAAAATCATCATCACTTATTTCTGAACATATCTGTGGATAAGGATAATATGCCAATTTTGCTTTTTTTAATGTATCTTCGTTTTGAAAATCATAATAAAATTGCAAAAAAGAACCGTCCTTAAATAGATAAGAATATTGTCTATTTGAAACCGCTGAGCTATATGTAATATGGTAGGGCGTTTTCGGTATTCCACTTTCGTAATTATACCAACTAATTTTCTTAAAATTAGCAGTTTCATCAACAAAGATTCTGGAATCACTATATATCTTAGCATTTTTTAAATAATTTTCTAAATATAGAACTTCTCCTTTTATGTCAGAAAATTTATACATTTACATCCTATTGTCCTATTTGTTTTTGTATTTTTTCCCATAAATCAGGATCATTTTTTAATTTATCGATTAACAAATCTTCATATTCATCAAATAACTCATTAATTTTATCTTCTTTTATATAATCTGACTGTTGAATTTTTTTCCTATTTCTTTCTAGTGTATTATTGTCTGGATATATAAAGTCAAATTTTAAATTATTCTTAATTATACAATTCGCTTCTTCAGATAATTTCGTTAATGCAATTCCTGTTCCTGAAATGTAGCACCATCCTCTTGAACGTGTTATTGATACAAAAAGTGCATTTCTATTTCTATATGAAGTATCTGTATAAGCCATTTGTGCATTTAAAACAAATACAATATTTGCTTCATTACCTTTAGCTTTCCAAGGGGTAGTTAAAGTTATATAGCCTGGATCTCTGAAAATTTGCCCAGTATCATAATTATAACCAGGCATAATCGATTTAATATCATACTTTTCTAATAACTCATCTTTTAAAGCGCTAAGAGTTTTTTTAGATGATTTTGTATCTAATGTTATTACAAAAATCTGCGATGGTTCTATTCCTTCATTTTTAATCAAATTATTTATTTTGTTAGCAACTCCTTCAATTTCTTGTAAATGATTTTCATAATTCTTAAATTCAATGAGTTGCGTCGTATCACGATTGTTATCTGCTAACAATTTTGATAGAATATTTTTGCAAGTTTCCTGTGGACGACTAATTATCATATGATCACCCTCTTTAAAAACCATTTTGTTAGGTTGTTCTATTTGATAACCTATGGCTTCCCAAGAATTTTTATCAGGTAAAGCATCTATTATGCCATTTTCTCTGTGTAAACCCAAAGCTAAAGCATGTGCAACCATTAAATTATACCCAGGATTTCTGTATGAATTTTTTAATGCATAGTCTTTTTCTATTTCACCAATATATTTACCATTAATTAAAGTATTTGGTATATTAAAAGTTTCATTTTGTTTTTTACCAAACATTTGTTCGGGTTCTAAAATTCGAATATCTTTTAATGATTGAAATTCATCATAAGCCCATATAATGCGTTTTGGCTCTTTAGTTAAATAAAATATTGTTTCAAAAAATGAAGGAGGGAAATCTTGAGCTTCATCTATCAAAACCAAATCGTATTTTTCTTTTAAATTATCTTTATTTTTTAATAAGTCTTCATAAATGCTTTCAAGACCATCTTTGTAACGTTTCACGTCCGAAAATGCAAGACGATTAATACCAAGATCTTTACAAGTTTTAGAATATAGTCCTTCGAGTTCAGCACCACCCCAAGCATGCAAAACCTGAAGATTATCCCAATTTACACCTCTTTGAGTTTCTTTTTCATAATATTTTGATATATTATTTTTTATTTCATTGATCATACTTTTTGTATTAAAAACAAATAATATCTTGTAGTCAGGATGCATTTTATGAGCAATAGCAGCTTTCATACACAAAACAACGGTTTTACCCGTTCCAGCCAGACCTCTAATTCTTTGTGGTCCATCTGGTATCTGTTTAGCAATTGCTCTTTGTATATCATCTAATTTGAAGGTGTATTCTAATGATTTTTGAATATAGTCATCCATAGTCTCGAGATGATTTGCTTTGGGTTTATTTGTGCTTTTATTTAAAACATTTGTACTATCAAGCTCGGAAATTATTTCGTTGTATAACTCTTCCGTAATGCCATTATCCTTTTTTAATAAATTTATTTCCTGTTCAAGTTCATCTATAACACTTTTTGAATAGTGTTTAATACGCTCATCAAATGCATTAATATCTTTTATATCATTATAACAGTCATTTTGAGAAAAGATGATAAATGTAGTTATTTTTTCTTTAAGATTGGTATATTCTTTTCTAATATTTTTATTTTGCTTAAATCTATTTTCAATCTCATAAATAAAATTTTGATTTACATCATCTCTGGAAATAATATTTTGATCATCTTTCATTACCCAAAAATCATCATCATCATTATTAATATGTTTAAATTCATCATCTATAACATCTATTAATAAAATACCAAATTGTTTACTAATAATTATAAAAGATGGAGTATCATCTACTGATTTACCAAGAGAAGGATCCTTGTATCCCAAAATAGCCTCTTTGTCATCTTTGTATAATTGAAAAAGTTTTTCCCAAACCATCGTTTCAGATGGAGTTCCTTTATTCGCTAAATCACCCGCATAGCAACTCATATAAGCACCTTTATCCTTATTTTTGTTTTATTGTAGCACAAACATATAACAAATATTATCTAAAAAGTATTCATTTTTATAATCCCACCCACTTGACTTCTGTCTCAAAACGAGTGATGAATGTGTTGCACAAGGCATTACAAGGATTTTGAGACAATGGAAAACCAAGTTGAGACAATCAAATACACCCCTGAGAAGGCAAAACAAAACGCTCTTGCAAAACTTGATTTAATCCGCAAATGGCAAGAATTTCGCCGTAAAGCTTTCAACAAACTTCAAGCAGACTATGATTTTGTCAAACTGCATAACAGTTCAGATTCTTACCTTTTCAGTGTTTTAGGTAAAATCTCACGAGGAAGCCTGCATCGTTGGAAAGCCAGTTTAGACGGAACAGAGGATTATACAAGGTTAATCCCTAATTACAGATATGTTTCTGTGAATGAATACAGAACATGTCTAACAGATGAAGAAATCAAAATATTTATGGGCTTGCTCCTGCACCCAAATAGAATTTGT
>DVJQ01000046.1 GCA_018716625.1 Candidatus Galligastranaerophilus intestinavium
TTTATTGTTTTTGATAATTAAAAGCTCTATTCTGTAAACTTCTGCCTGAGCTTTTATAACCTCTTGCAGTTGTTCTTCTTTCTTTTTTATTCTTATTTCAAGGAACTTTTGTAATCTGTAGCGAAAAGGCATTTGTTATACTTTCAAGGTATACCTACACACAAGCTCTTATCGACACTTTTTAAAAAATATTTAATGATTCCAATAAAAAAGTCAAAAAATTCATACGGATAAATGATTTTAACCCCATAAAAATGACTGATAATTTAATTACTATGACAAGGGGTATAAAAAGGTTTTTATTTTGCTTTGTTTTAATGTTTGCATTTTTGCCGTCTGCGCTTGCTTACGAGCGTATAGGCATAGTTTCGGACGCAATTTTAACGCAAATTAATCCTTATAATGCATATTTTAAAACTCCTGAGTTTTTTTTGCAGGATGTAAGGGGGAACCTTGTTAAATCAGGAGTTAGCGTTGTAAGTGTAGCCAGCGCACAAAGGCTTTTGAATGATATGGGGGTTAACCAGTACGACATTGAAGCCTTAGGCTCCCTAAAACAGGGCTACGACCTTGATTATGCACTGTTAAAGAAAATTTGCCGCGCAATAGGGGTAAAAAAACTCATTGTTATGACAAGCTCTGTTGATATTCAAAGGGATTTTCTGAAAAATACCCTCTGGAATGTTGCAAACATTCAAGGCATGGACGTTGTTAACCCTACCCATCGTTTGAGCGTGTATGTTGCTTTTGTGGATGTAGAACATGAAATTGTCCTTTGGGAGCAAATTTATGCCAAAAATATAAGAAATAACAAATTCAAAAACCTTGATACTACAATATCTGCCAATTATGAGGGCATGTTGAGATTAAAAGAGTATTCTAAATATATAAGCCCTGAAATTGCAAAACAAGTAAGAATGAGGCTTATTGACCCGTCATATACAACACCTCCCGTTGAAATTAACAGGGGCAATGTTGTTAAATACTTTAAAGATATGAAAAATGTAGGCACAAGAAAACGCCTGACAGATATTGACGCCCAAAGATGGGATACGGAAAAATTAAAAGATGATACTCTTGAAAACATTGAAACAAAGAAAAACAACTTTGTGGATTGGATAAAAAGTTTAAAAAGGAGCGACAACTATGAGAGCCTCTAGGGCAGGATTTGAAATGATTTTAATACTTTTTGCAGGAATAGTTGCTCTTTTTGCGCCTACGGTTTTAAAAACAAAATCTTTAGGGTTTATAATTGCACCCCATGCGCTTTTAATCGTAATTGGCGGAACACTTTGTGCTGTGTGCATGAGTTTTTCTTTCAGAGAAATTTTAAGCGCTTTTTGCTCTCTAAAATCTCTTTTTACATATCAAGCAAATAATTTACAAAGTTGCGCACAAGATATTATTGAAATATCAAAGATTGCCCGCTCAAAAGGCTTTTTAGAGGCAGCACAAGCGGCTCAATACTCTCAAAATCCCTTTTTACAAAGTGCCGCAGAAAAACTTGCAGATAACACAGATATAAAATCTCTTGAGGAAAATTTAAAACTTACATTTTTTTGTGAAAATAAAAACGATTTTAAAAACATCGAAATTTTTGAAGAAATGGGCGGCTATGCACCTACTTTTGGCATTATAGGGGCAATTATCGGGCTTGTTCAAATTTCTGCTTTAAGTTCCGATCCGAAATCTTTGCTAAGCGGCATTGCAACAGCTTTTATCGCAACGGTTTACGGTGTCGGCAGCGCAAATTTGATTTTTATTCCCATAGCAAAAAAACTGAAAAATATCCTCGAAGATAAGCTTTTAGAGCAGGAGATAATAATCTCAAGCATATTGGATATGGCAAACAATCAAAGCTCAATTATAATCAGCGAGAAATTAAACAGATTTTTATGTGAAAAACAAAACACTAAAGTAATACCTTTTGCGGCGTAGTATGAACAATTTATATGAAAAATATAAAAATATGTATAAGGGCACTTTTTCAAACAACGACAAGAACCGCCTTAATCGTTGGGTAATATCTTATGCAGATTTTGTCACTGTTTTGGTTGCAGTTTTTATGGTTCTTTGGATTGGCTCAAATCTGAATATTTCAGATAATATGTCTGATAAAAAAATTGTTCAAAACACTCAAAAACAAGAGCAAACAGGCCCTAACCATTTAATTGACGGGGTTAAAAATCCCTCGGATTCAAAAGAAATAAAAATTATAGAATTTGAAAAAACCGCAAGTGACCTCAATATTGCTCTAAAAGATAAAAAACAAACACAAATAATCAAAAACGACGCAAAAATTACAATCCGTCTTAGCGAAGGAGTGCTTTTTGACGAAGGTTCTGCTATAATAAAAGCTGACTCTGCGCAAACGCTGGATATTTTAGCTGATGAATTAAAGAAAAATAACAAACAAATACAAATAGAAGGACACAGCGACAATTTGCCGGTTGTAGGCGGAAAATATTCTTCAAACTGGGAATTATCAAGCGCAAGGGCAATTAATATTCTGAATTATTTAATATCAAAAGGCGTTGACAAAACACGCTTGAGCGCTATAGGATATGCAGATAACAAACCTGTTGCACAAAATAATACCGAAGAAGGAAGATCTAAAAACAGACGGGTTGATATAGTGATTATAAATTAACGGAGTTAAAAAAATATGTCAAAACCATTACAGACAAAAGATGCAAAACCTAAAGAAGAAAATAATACAAAAAAACCTCTCGGAAATGTTAATACAAACGTTATGATTATAGCTAATACTGTTGTTACAATTGTTATTTTAGCTATTTTTATGGTAATTATGTACTCACTTTTTGATAATATGATTACAAATAAAATTTCTGCTTTTCACTCTCCTGATGAACAAATTGAAGAAGTTGAAAATGTTGAAGATGAGCGCGGAATATTGCTTGATTTGGGAGATTTTATTTTAAACCTTGCGGATATAACTCCAAGAAGATATTTAAAAGTTAACGTTGCAATGGAATTATCAAAAACTCAAGAGGAAATTGAAATGCTAAATTCTACTCAAAAATCTTCAGGCGGACATGGCAGCGCTCCTACCGATCCTATGGAGTCAATCGCAACTGAGATGGAACAATATAAACCGGCTATTCGCGATGCTATAATCTCTGTTATGTCAAACAAAACATCTGATGAGCTATCAAGTGCAACAGGCAAAGAGCTTGCAAAAGAAGAAATAAAAGAGATGGTAAACACCGTATTTAACGGTCAAAGAGAAGTTATGAGAGTAAGTTTCGGACAATTTATCATCCAGTAGGAATTTTATGGAAGAAGAAAACAAAAAAGAAGATTTACAAGAACAAACAATTGAACAAGACGACTCTTTTATTGAAGAAAACACTGCAAATCTTGTTGAAGACAGTTTGGATGCAAATGATTTACCCCTCAAAGAAAACATTGTTGAACAAGTTGCAGACGATGAAATTTTTATAGAAGAAGCACAACAGAACAATGTTGATTTTGAACATGTTGTATCACCAAAAGTTCCAAAAACAAGCAAAAAAGCTGATTTAGACCTTGTTACGGTTTCACCTGTCGAATTTGTTTCTTTTGATGAAGATAAAGAAAATTACAGTGATGATCCAAAAGCAAATCTGGATATTATGCAAGATGTTAAAATGCATGTAACGGTTGAACTCGGGCGAGCAAAAAGCTCTGTTAAAAAAATTCTTGATTTAACCAAAGGCTCAATTGTTGAGTTAAACAAAGTCGCAGGAGAACAGGTTGAACTCTATGTTAACGGCAAATTTGTCGCTTGGGGCGAGGTTATAGTTATAGAGGACAAATTCGGACTCAGAGTGACAAATGTGTCAAATCAAAATCTGCATAATTTATAAAAATAAATGCCGCCATAAAAGGCGGCATAAGTTTAATTAGGGTGTTATTTTAGTTAAAATATCTTTTTAATAAACCATCAAAGCCTCTGCCATGGCGAGCTTCATCTTTTGCCATTTCATGAACGGTGTCATGAATTGCGTCATATCCCAATTCTTTTGCTCTTTTTGCAATATCAAGTTTACCCTGACATGCGCCATGTTCAGCGTCTGCTCTCATTTCAAGATTCTTTTTAGTTGAAGATGTTACAACTTCACCCAGAAGCTCAGCAAATTTTGCAGCGTGTTCGGCTTCTTCAAAAGCATATCTTTTGAATGCTTCCGCTACTTCAGGATATCCTTCGCGCTCAGCTTGTCTGCTCATTGCAAGGTACATACCAACTTCAGTGCATTCTCCCGCAAAGTTTGCCTTTAAACCTTCTACAACTACAGGGTCAATTCCTTCTGTTGTAGCAATAGTGTGTTCACAAGCATAAACTTTATCAGAACCTTCGCCTATAATATTAAAAGTTGTTGCTCCGCAAAGAGGGCATTTTTCAGGTTGTTTATCAGCCTCAGTTGACCATCCGCATACACTACATACAAATTTTGTCATTTTTTCTACCTTTCTTTTATCTTACAATCCAAACATATGCCATGAAAAACTATTTCATGGGAATTAATTTGAAAACCTGTTTTATTTTCTACATTTTGCACAATATCAGGTGCAATATCTGAGGGTAAATCATATACCTTACCGCATTTTTCACAAATAAAATGATAATGCTCGAATGTATTGTGATCAAAATGCGCTCTATCCTCAAGACCGAGGATTTTTTTAACTTTGCCCGCTTCAGCCATTTTATTAAGATTTCTATACACTGTTGCAAGCGAAATATTACTGTCAGCTTTCCTTAAAATGTCGTAAATGTATTCTGCACTAGGATGTACGACATTGTTTTCAAGCACGCTGTATATTATTTCTCTTTGTTTAGAATAGTTAATTTTTCTTAATTCCTACAAAAACTGATAACAATTATCAGTTTAAAATATTATTTCATTTTTGTCAATTAAAAATTAAAATATTAACCTTAATTTTAATTATAAACTTTTGTAACAATTAGTTGTCAAAACTATAAAGTTCATTAAAATCCATCCGATACAAATATTGTCAAGAATAAGGATGATAAGGAGTAGAAAATGGACAATATTTCTAAAATAGGTGCAAATGCCAATTTTTACATTCAAAGTCAATCTCTAAAAAAAGAAGAAGATACAAAAAAGACACAAGACAAACAAAATGAAACAGTAGAAGAAAAGAATGAAACAAAAGACCCAAATGCAATTCTTGACGCTATGCAAATGAGTGCAATACAAAACAAAGCAATTGCTTTTGGCAGATTGATTAATCCTGCTAAATATTTATCTCAAGAAAGGATTAACGATATACAAACATCAATGGGTTACTACGAAAATAACGTAGAAAATGCACTGAGCGCGATGGATTCGGAGTTTAGCGGTGTGAGCGCATGGGAAAATTTACCTTATGCACAAAAGCTTGCACTTGCTGCAAAATCACAGCTTCTGTAAAAAGTATAAATTTTCCTCCCCTATTTGTTCATTTTTTATCCTTATTTTTAATATCGCCAAGATTATTCGCGGCGATATTTTATTTTAAAATTCTCTGACTCGCTCTTTTTCAACTTCCAAACAAATCAAATGTTCTATCATTCCATGAGCTTCTTGAATTAACGGTATATCATTTGAAGGCACACAAAGTGCAATATCAGCCTTTTGAAGATATGTAACACCAAGCATTTCGCTTGTTAAGAAAATAACTTGCATATTTTTTCTCTTTGCAGCGTCAATCGCATTTAATATATTTTTTGAAGTACCGCTGGTAGAAATAGCAATAAATACATCATTCTCACACCCAAGGGCTTCTATTTGTCTTGAAAATACATATTCAAAATTAAAGTCATTTCCTGCCGCAGTTATTACGCAACTGTCTGCAGATAGGGCAATTGCAGCAAGGGGCGAGGAGGGAGAGTAAAACTTAACCGTAAATTCTGTCGCCATATGCATTGCATCAGCTGCCGAGCCGCCATTTCCGGCAATTAAAATTTTTCCTTTTCTTCTTATTGAAGAAATCACAAGCTGACTTGCCTGATAAATTTTTAAAAGTAACCTGTCATTATTTAAAATTGCCGTTTTTACATCAATCGAATGTTCGATGTAGTGTCTTATATCATCTAACAAGACGCCCTCACACGTATGCTACATACTTAATATAACACATTTTTCGCCTAATTTCTATCATTTAAGGGGTGTAGATGTTATTTTATAGCTTTACACTTTCTTGTTTTGCCCAGGCACAATGGTTATGTATACTCTCAAATGCTTCTATTTCTATTTCGTAATAATTTATAACAGGGTTATTTTCAAATTTAATTACCACATCTCTTATAACATCTTCAACAAATTTAGGATTATTATATGCACTCTCGGTTACAAATTTTTCATCTTCTCTTTTTAAAAGAGAATACAATTCGCAAGAGGCGCAACTTTCGATATCTTTTATTAAATCCTCAAGCCAAATTTGTTTATCTTCAGGATATGAAATTTTAACACTTACAAGCGCTCTTTGATTATGTGCGCCACAGTCGGAAATTTCCTTGGAACAAGGGCAAAGGGTTGTAATCGGAACTTTTGCCCCCAAATAAAAAGTATAAACATTATTTTCGTCTAAGGTTCCTTCAAAATAACAGTCATAGCTCATAAGTGCTTCAAGAGAGGACTTTGGAGCGCTTTTTTTAATAAAATATTTAAAATCAAACTTTAAATACGCACTTTTTGACTCAAGTCTTATTTTCATATCCTCGAGCATTTTTTTGATATCAACGCCTATAAGATTTTTTTTCCTGTAATCCTCAAGTATTTCAATAAAGCGGCTCATGTGAGTGCCTTTATAATTTGAAGGCAAATAAACACTCATTTTTGCTTTTGCGTACACTTTTTGTGATGTCTTTTGTCCTTTTCTTTCAATATTTAAAAGGGTTTCAACATCTTTTACGCCAACTTTTTGAATGGCAATATTTCTATCATCAAAAGTTTTTTGGACATCTTTAATCATTATTTTTTGGAAAACTCTTTTCTTCAAGTGCTAAAAGTAACTTCAGTGCTGCTTTTCTCTGTACTTTAGGTTCTGCTGTCCTTAAAAGTTCAATTGCTCTAATCATTACAGGGTCATTATCATACCAACGATTACCTTTTCCCTGATATTTTGTAACTATGTCGTAAATATGTTCAATAACATCTTTTGCAACATCTTCCTGTAATTTTAAAATAAAGTCCTTAGCTGCCTCTTTCTCATCATCAGAAGACAGTCTTAAAAGCTCAAGCGCCTCTTTCAAAATAGGGTCTTTATCGTACCAGCGTTTATATTCAAAAGATTCTTCCATATTCCACCTGAAATTAAATGACCACAAAAAAGTATATCATACGCACGATAGACAAACAAGCACTATAATAGTAATATATAAATGCTGTAGTGTTATTATCGGAGGCTTAGTGCAAAACCAAACAGGCAATAACCCGCTTGAAAATAATCCTGAAATAAATCAGGATGAATTGTCTGCACTTGAGGAAGAATCAGCACTTATCGAGGAAATTTCCGAAGAATTTAAAAAAGGCTACAAGCTCTACAATTTCCGTCGACCCGATAAATTTTCAAAAGAACACCTAAGAGCATTGCAGGACATTCATCGCGATTTTGTAAGACAATTGGCACTTACTTTAACAACATATTTGCGCATGGATGTTGAAATGGACATAATCTCTGTTGACCAACTTACATATGATGAGTATGTATGCTCAATGCCTTCGCATTTTCAAAACGGTATTTTTAAGTTAAACCCGCTCTCCGGTGAAATATCACTTGGTTTAAGCAGTGAAGTTTTAACTGTTATATTAGATAGAATGCTTGGCGGGGACGGGTCTAACAATGATTATAATCGCGACTTAACCCAAATTGAAGAAGCGCTTACAAAAAAAATAATTGAAAAGATAATAAAAACTTTAGAAAACTCTTGGTGTTCAGTTTTACCGGTAAAAGCAGAGTTTACAAGCCTTGATAACGGCTATCACGTTGTGCCCATTACAACATCAGGCGAAATTGTAGCCCTTATTTCTTTTGAAATTCGCCTCGGTTCGAAAAATTTTGGTCTTATAAATCTTTGCTTCCCTTATCCTGTGCTTGAAACAGTGCTGCAAAAACTCACACCTCAATACATTTTTCAACATACAAATGTTGTTTCAAATGAAATCGGCAGAAATGAAATTTTAACAAAAATAAATCCGGCATTACTTGATTTAAGCGTTATTTTAGGAACTACAAACATTTTGATAAACGATGTTTTAGATATGAAAGAGGGCGATGTTATAAAACTTGACCAAAAAATTGACGAAAAGCTCTATGTCCTCATAAACGGAAAGAAAAAATTTGTTGCCGTACCCGGCAGAAAAGAAGGCAGAATTTGTGTTAAAATAGCCGATAAGTATACACCAAAGGAATAAAGATGTCTGATAAAGAACCAAAAGACCTTGATTTAAGTAAATTTGAGAATGTTGAGCGTCCTGTTGAAACAAAACAGGATGAAACATCAAGCAATACTTTAGGGCTTTTAATGGATGTAGAACTTGAATTAAGTGCAATTTTGGGTTCTTGCGATATGAGTGTCAAAAAGATTTTAGAACTTACAAAAGGTTCAATTATTGAGCTTGAAAATAAAACCGCGGAACCGATTGATTTGCTTGTTAACGGCAAGTTAATAGGTAAAGGTGAAGTTGTAATTATTGAAGACAATTTCGGATTAAGAATAACTGATACAATTGAAGAGGGTAAAAAAATACATGAGTGATGAAAATGTACAAATCGGAAGAGATACCATTGATTTAATTTATAAAATAGCAGGAACTCAAAAACCTGAAGTTGTCAGTGATGAAACAATAAAAATAGCACTTTGTGTTATTGAAAAAAAATTAAGTGATGCCGAGTCTTTGGATATTCTCCCTCAACCCCCTGAAGGTGATGATTCCTACAATGAAGAAGACTGGAAAAGAGATCTTGCAGCAGCAGGACTCGGAGATAAAAGAAAAATTCTTGTAGTTGATGATATTGGTGTTGTAACTTATCAACTAAAAATTCTTTTCCAAAAAATGGGTTTTGAAGTTGATACGGCAAAAGATATTTACGGTGCCGCAAAGTTAATAAGAAAAAGTATATATGATTTTATTATCATGGATTTGTTTGTATCAACCGAAAGAGAAGGTTTTTTGCTTTTGGATGAAACAAAAAAAGTAGTTATGCAAAATAATTTAAAAACAAAAATAATAGTAATTACAGCCTCATCAAAAGGCGAACACAAAGTAAAATGCCTAAATCGCGGAGCAAATATGTTTTTACAAAAAGATACAGGCTGGCAAGATGAACTTGTTAAATTCATCAGCACTAACTGATAAACATGCAATCTCCGTAACTGAAAAACCTGTATTTTTCTTTTAGTGCCTCATTGTATGCTCTAAAGGTAAAATCCTTGCCCGCAAATGCACTAACCAACATAATAAGGGTTGATTTTGGCAAGTGAAAATTTGTTATAAGTTTATCAACTATTTTAAATTCATAGCCCGGATA
>DVJQ01000047.1 GCA_018716625.1 Candidatus Galligastranaerophilus intestinavium
TTTTAAAAATGGCGGGGACGACGGGTATCGAACCCGCGACCTCTTGCGTGACAGGCAAGCACTCTAACCAGCTGAGCTACGCCCCCAAACCAAAACTATTCAATTTTCAATCACATTCAGGGGCTACTCAGTATGTAGGGTGAAACCCAACATTTATTTTTGTAGTTCATTGTTTACATTTTATTATAAAATGGCAAAATTAATATTTTTGATTTTTATTGAAATTTGGGAGTAAGTTTTTGCCGAATTCATTAACCTTTAATTTTATAAGGTTTTACCTTAAAGAAATTAGGGTATTTTTCAATATAATCATCCAGATCGGTATCAAATGCTTCAAAATCAAGACTAATGCCGTCTTTCAAAGGGCTGATGAAAATTCCGTTTGCATGCATGATTGATTTTGCTAAAATATTTGCTATTGAATCTGTCCCTCTTTTATAAGGTGTTTCTTGTGTAATTAACCATTGAATTATGGCACAAGAGCGCAAAACTTCGTCAACGGATGGGTTTTTAATCTGTCTTAGTTTATTATATTCTTTTTCTGCAAGAGATAAGTTGCTGATTTTATAGTAGCATGGCATATCTTCTGAGATTTTTAAAAGAGGTTTGGAATTTTCCGAAATGCAAACGGCTGTAATTTTACTTGTGTTTGCTTCTTTATATTCTTTGTTTGAATTTGGTGTAAACTCTGTTTGTTTTCCTCTTTCGTTTATTATTGTCTGTCCACAGGTTTTACATTTGTTTAAATACCTCTCGACATATTCATCACCTCGAGAGCTTTCTTTTGGTGTAAAAACGTGGCAGCTTGTCCTTCTTATTCCGTATGTAAAGCTTTTGAAGTTTGGAGTTGAGTTAATTGAATTAATGGCGTTTTCAATCTTTTCTAAAATGATGGTAAAATCTAAACCGGAAGAAACATCGTCAGAAACAGATTGCAATAATTTTATCATTTTTTTAGCCCAATCCTCATTCTTTTTATAATCAACCATATTAATAAAAAATTCATCTCCGGTAAGTACTTGTTTTTGAGGTTTTTCAGATGAGTTATTGTTAAGATTTATTGAAGCTGTTACATAGTTTTTATTGCTTTGCTACCATCATTTTTATTCTCTTCATAACAATTATTATTTGCGGCTGTTCCGGTTTTAGTGTTATTTCCGCAAAATACACCTTTATATCTCAATGGTTTTATTGTTAAATTTATTTTTTATACCTTTACAATAAAATACATTCGTTTAGAAACAGATAAGAAGATTATTTTGCTTTTTGCAGATATTGTATTAAATGTTTTTTAGTGTACTTAAATTGTAAAAAATGCAAGAAGATAATAAATAATGCTTTTGCAGATGAATTTTATAATTTTATGCCGCCAGTATTAATTTTAGAATTTTTACACTTGCCTTTTGATAGTTTTACGTGTTAGTATTACTCGTATGGAAAAAGTGGATGTTGCAATACCGTCGTATAAGAAGCCCGAGTCGCTGATATATTCTCTTTTAAGTTTAAAGAAACATTGCGGAGATTACATAGATACGGTATGGATAGGCGATGACTTATCAGGCGAGGACACAATAAAACACTATACGGACAAAAATTTTATAAATGCAATGTCCCCCATAAAAATAAAACTGAGAGTCAACAAGAAGCACTATGAACCGGGGTCAAGAATTCCTCTTTTCCCTCCCGAACCAAAGTTTAATTATAAAGATTTCAGACGCTGGATATGGGCAATTCTGACAAGAACCATAGCACTAAATGATGATGTAAGGTATCAATGGGCAATTAACAATACAAGCGCTAAAAAGCTGTATTTAATGCATGACGACATTTTATATGTCGGAAATGTTATAAAGTTGTATCTTGATACTTTTAAAAGTAACGACAATCTTATAATTGCAGGCGAGCTCGGGCAATGCCACCGGTGCGAACACGCGCGCGAGGGCTGCACACCGCAGAAGATTATGCAGGGCATTTATCCGACAAAATATTTCCCTCTGACAAAAGATGCCTCGGGAGAGCTGCCAAAAGCCTACCAGCGTGCATGCAGGATTAACGAGTGGAGCTGTATGATTGACGTTGAAAAGACACGCAAGCTAAAGGTGTGTTTTGGCAACTTTGTAGATAACGGCGATACAGGCGCATACTGGTTTGAAACAATTGTAAAGCGAGGATACGATTTTTGCGACCCGCACCCGACGTGGGATGAGAGAAATAAATACTACAGGCACTGCTGGCAGGGTCATTCGGGGCACAGTGTCTGGGTAGATCAGGGTATGGGAATTTCTAAATATCAAAAAGATATGATCAATAAAAAGCTTCTTGATGATTTTGGTTATAAATTAAATTATTAATTACATTTGTAAACATATGTAAACATGAATTTTTTTCAAGCTATTGTTAACTTTTAGATGTTTTTAACATGTGTTTTCATATTTATCTTTAAACATTAGCTGCAATAATGCGCAAAAAAATAAATTTATAAATTTTATTTGTATGTAAATATAAGTTACAACTATTTCTTACAGATAAGATATAAAACAAAAGAAAGTAAAAAAATGGGGCAAAGTGCTTGTAAAGTTTCGCTGCGCAACGGTTTAAAACAAACAGGTGTCTATCTTGTTGAAAACGATAAAATCATACGTGCAAATTTAAGAACAACCATTAATAACCTGTCAACAAACTCCACTATTAAAGTAAGGGGTGAATCATCATATTGTGACAATTATGCGGATGAAATTTGCGAAATAAAACCCAATATTGTTATACTGTCCTCATTTAACAAGATAAAAGACGGTATGCAGAGAATAAAACAAATGCAAAAAGATATGCCTCTTGTAAAACAGATTATACTGACAGATACTCCCGATGAAGAAGAATTTTGCACATCAGTTATATCAGGTGTAAAAGGTTATTGCAGACAAAGCATAAAAGAAGATGAACTGTTTAGAGTAATTCATATGGTTGCAAATAATGAATCATATTTTGATGAAACAATGGGTAATTTTATCTTCAGAATGATAAGACATATGGGACATCTCAAACAATTACCGATTGATAAACCTGTAGAAGAACAATTTGACATGTCAGAAAGAGAACTTGAAGTAATAAAAGCTGCAGCTATTACAAGAACATACAAAGAAGCTGGAGAGCTCCTTTGTATATCTCCAAACACAGTTAAAATGCATTTATCTAAAATCTACAGAAAACTCGGAGTAGACACAAAACTTGAAGCAATACTTAAAATGCAGTCAAAGATTTATGAGTTTAAGTTTTAAACCTTAAAAAGCTTTTTAAAACGCTCCATTGCTTCTTTTGTATTTTCTCTTGAACCAAAAGAAGTAAGTCTGAAGAACCCTTCGCCGTTTTTGCCAAAGCCTGAACCAGGGGTGCCTACTACCTGTATATTTTCAAGAAGGTAATCAAAAAATTCCCAAGATTTCATATTATTTGGGCATTTAAGCCATATATAAGGGGAGTTTTTACCGCCTACATGCCAGATATTACACTCATCAAGTGTTAAAGAAATAAGTTTAGCGTTTTCCTTATAATAGTTAATATTTTCTTTTATTTCCTTTTGTCCTTCATCGCTAAATACAGCCTGTGCAGCCCTTTGGACAATATAGGGTACACCGTTAAATTTTGTAGTTTGTCGTCTTAACCAGAATTTATTTAACTCGCCAAGCTCATGAGGTACAACTGTATATCCGCAACGAGTACCCGTAAACCCTGCTGTTTTTGAGAGAGAGCAGAACTCAATTGCACATTTTTTTGCACCTGAAATTTCATAAATACTCTTTGGCAAAGTATCATCAGAAATAAAACATTCATAAGCTGCATCAAATAAAATTACAGCCTTAACATTTAGGGCGTAATCAACCCATTTTTTAAGCTGCTCTTTGTTATATACCGCACCTGTAGGGTTATTTGGAGAACAGATATAAATTATATCAGGCTTTTGATTTGAGTCAGGCAAAGGCAAAAATCCGTTTGACTCATTTGCATTTGCATATACAACATTCCTACCTGCCATAACGTTAGTATCAACATATACGGGATAAACAGGGTCAGGTACAAGCACTGTATTATCTTTTGAAAATAAATCCAAAATATTCCCTAAATCACTTTTAGCACCGTCAGAAATAAAAATTTCATCCGTATCAAGCTCAACATTTCTGTTCTCATAATATTTTTTTACGGCATTTTGCAAAAAATCATAACCCTGCTCGGGACCGTATCCTCGAAAAGTTTCTTTATTCCCCATCTCATCTGCAGCACTGTGCAAAGCGTCGACAACAGCCTTGCAAAGCGGCAGAGTGACATCACCTATACCAAGTCTTATAATTTTCTTATCGGGATTATTTTTTGAAAACTCATTAACCTTTCTTGCAACAGTAGAAAAAAGATAGCTTTGCTCAAGATTATAATAGTTCTCATTTATTTTCATACATTCCTCACAGTCTGGATTTAAAATACTAATTTTTTATCAGAATTATATCATAAACAAATTAATAGTCTTATGTGCAATATATTTTATTTTTCATCTGTCTAAAATTAAACATCAATTTAAGAGAGGTTAGAGGATTAATGAAATTTTACAAACATTTAATATGCACACTTTTTGCAATAGTGTTGTTTAACACACAAGCCTTTGCAAAAAAGACAATAACGCAAGCACCTGATTTTAAATATCCTGATTACGCTTACGAATTTGTAGGAAGGGATAAATTTGAAGGTTTTAATCGCAAAATGTTTGTATTTAATCAAAAATTAAATAAATATGCACTAAAACCCATTCATATAGTATGGGCATCTGTTATGCCAAAATACGGTATGGACAGAATACAAAGTGCATACACTAATATAGAATATCCAAAAAGACTTGCCAGCACTCTTTTGCAAAGAGATTTTAAAGCGGCAGGACATGAAACATTGAGGTTTTTAACAAATACCACACTCGGTTTAGGAGGTTTATACGACCCTGCGGACAAATGGTTTAACTTGGAACCGCTAAAAGAGGATGTGGCGCAAGGGCTTGCAAAATGCAAAATAAAACAAGGGCCGTATTTGGTTTTACCGTTTATAAATTCGACCTCGCCACGCTCTCTTTTAGGCAGCCTTATAGAATGTCCGCTTGACGCATCAATGTATATTGGAAGCCCTATAACAGCCATGGTAAAAGCAGGTTTACTTGTAAATCGTACCTCTTATGCTCAACCTGTAATAAAAATGGTCGAATCAAATTTTGCCGATCCTTATGACATTGCAAAAAAGCTCTGGGGGCTTGAAAGATATATTAAAGATAACAACTATGACAGGAAAAATATACTGGATAACGCACTAAAAGAGTGTAAAGAACTGGTAAAAGCCAATGAAACCAAAAAAGCGCTAAATGTCGGTGACGAAAAAGAAACAAAGAGCAATAATCTTATAGTAGATGATGCGATAAAAGGCTATGCTTGGTTTGATGAAGAAAAAAATAACATAGATTTGACAGACAACCAGCTAATTGCAGATATAGAACTGAAAAACTTTAATCCGCAGTGTCCTATAACAGATGCAATGCGAACAGCGCTGTTTGACACTCAGGGGCTTAAAAATGACTCCATTTGGAGTGAATTATCAATTTGGAACAGAACATTTGCCAAAAAAATTAAAACAGCCGATGTAAATATTGACACAAATAAGGATAATTATAAATTTAACTACATTTTACAAAAAGATAAAAATGCCCCTGTTGTAATTATCTACCCGTCAATAGGGGAGGGAATAACGTCACACCATAGCATAGTGTTTGCAAAAATGTTTTACGATTTGGGCTATAGTGCAATAATTTTTGGCAGCCACTTTCATTGGGAATTCTTAAAAAGCATGCCTGATGGCTTTGTGCCGGGTATACCGTCTACAGATATTGCATATTTAAGAGAAATTACAAAAAAAGCTATTGAAAAACTTGAGGATAAGTACGAATGTAAACTTGGCAAAAAAACCGTAATGGGAACATCTTTCGGCGCTTTTGCAACATTATTTCTTGCAGATATGGAATCAAGAGAAAATACTTTAAATATCTCAAACTTTATCTCGATAAACCCTCCTGTAGAACTATTGTATGCAGTTAATGTAATAGATAAAAACAATGATTTATGGAAAGAAAATCCGATTGACATTAAAAAAAGAGTAGCCTTGAGTGCTTCTAAAATTATTCAACTTGTAGAGAAGAAGAATGAAACAAAAAAAGAAGATTTCACACTTGATATGCTGCCATTTAGCGAAGATGAAGCAAGGCTTATAACTTGTTTTGTACTAAGACAAAAACTCTCTGACATAATTTTTACCCTTGAAAACACAAAAACATCAAAAAGAACTGACATATATGACAAAATCAACAATATAGGCTATCTTGACTATATTAACAACTATGTTAAAAACGACAACTTGGAAACACTTGAAGAAATTAACGCTAAAACAAGCCTGTACTCACTAAAAGACTATCTTATAAATAACAGAAACTATAAAATTTATCACACTTTGGATGATTATCTCGTAAATCAGACCCAATTAAAAGATTTAAGACAATTTGCGGGCGCAAATCTCGTATTGTTTGACAAAGGCTCTCACCTCGGGTATCTGTACAGGGACGAGTTCAAAAAACAACTTATAAAAGACGTAACGGGAAACTAAAAGCGAAAAGCCGAGATAATCTCCTTGATTTTTTTAACATATGTTCTTTGCAAAAAGGAATAAGTAAAAAATTCACCCCTGCACCAGCCTTTATTTACGTCTTTTCTGTAAATTTTTCCCTTGTTTTTAAATATATTGTCAAAAAAAGCAACAATCATTTCGTCATTAATTTTTTCATTTAAAAACTTTGGCGCATGAAGCATTTTTAAATACAATTCGTCATTATTATCAAGTTCAATAACTTTATTTACAACCTCATCAAGGCTTTTATATTTGTTAACGAAAATAAAAGCCTCGGGGTTAAACTCAACATCTGCAAGAGGATCGCCCCAGTACACAGGGACGGTTCGTGATATAAAAGCATCGTAAATTTTCTCTGTTATATAACCCTCGTTAGAAGAATTTTCAAAGGCAATTGTAAATTTAAAGTTGTTTAAATAAGATATTTTATCCTTAACTTTTATACCAGTATTGTTTAAAAGAGAGCCTGAAGAATTTATTTTTTTGTATTTTGAAAGCTTTTTGAAAAAATCAATTCTGATTTTGTCACAGTAAACGCCATTAGAATACAAAAAGCTGCAAAACTCTCTGTTTTGAGGATTTTTTGGCACATCGGGCTTGTGCCTTAACTTGGATAAAAAGTAATAAATAGGTACTCTTAAATACCTGTTTGAAAAATTCAAATAATCAAAGCCTATTGCGTAATCGTATACATTAAAATCAGGGGTTAAATTTTCCCCGCTGTAAAAAATCCGCGGACAGGAATATTTTTTATACTCTTTACCAAAACAAGAACACAGAACAAAATCAGGATTTTTTGAATCTTCAACAATCTCGTATTTA
>DVJQ01000048.1 GCA_018716625.1 Candidatus Galligastranaerophilus intestinavium
AAAAGGTAAGACCCTGCCCAGTAGGGACATTTTCTATGACTCAGCTTCGCTTTCGTCAAGAAAAGCAGTCAAACAAGTTCAGGGTGACGAAAATTAGACACTCAAAACATGTCAGGGTGACAGGAGAGTAAGTCAGGGTGACGGGTTAATAAAATAAATTTCGTATCTTATTTCTTAGAGGCGCACTCCAGGTAAATAGACAACAATCTATTCAACAGCGCCTCTTTTTTTATTATAAATATATTTGTTAATTTTTGTAAAATTATAAAAAAATAATAACAAGTTTAGCTTTTATACAACACTTAAAAGTGCTTTTAATTCAAGCATTCAGAGATTTTTAGATAAATCAAATAACTAAAATTACTCAAGTAATTATGGTAATTTTCAAAATAAATTTGTCTGCTATTATGTGTATATATTAAATACAAGCTCTCATAACCCCTTTTAAAATTCGAGCTTAACTACTGGAGTGAGGATTGGACAATAATGCAAAAGTTGTTCAGAACTGTATTAAATTTTTTGAATTTTAGAAAATTTACAAACTCAACACTTATCGGATTTATTGTCAGCAAGTTTATTGAGTTTGTATTCACAAAGCTAAAAAACAAAAATTAATCGCGGAAAATACATTTAATATTTTATACGCATTTGTTGATATGAATTAGACCAACCCCCAAGAGAGGAAAAAATGAATCTTACTAAGCGTGAAAAACAAGTAATGTCCTTGCTATGGCTAGGGCTAAAAGATCGTACAATGGCAAATGTGTTGGGCTTGAGCGTTCGCACAGTTCAAAACCATCTCTCAAGAATTTATCTGAAATTAGGTGCAAAAAACAGAACTCAGGCAATAACAAGATTTTTAGATATTTATGGACAATTCGCATTAGATTCAATTTCAGGAGAAGAAAATGAAAAGAATAATTTTACACTGGAGTGCGGGAACTTATACTCCGTCGTCAACGGATTTTGAACACTATCATTTTTTAGTTAATAAAAACGGCGACATTTTAAAAGGAAAATACGAACCGGAGGATAATTTAAACTGTAATGACGGCAAATACGCAGCTCATTGCGGTGGCTTTAACACAGGTTCAATAGGCCTTGCGCTTTGTGCAATGTATGGTTATAAAAATCCGCAAAATGTGGGGAATTACCCATATTTAAGAGTGCAAGGTGAAGCATGCTGGTCATATTGCGCAACACTGTTAAAAAAATACAAACTTTTACCCTCGAAAGACACAGTACTAACGCATTACGAAGTCGGTAAAATGCTTCCTAATTCAACAAGCGCGGGCAAAACAGATATTACATACATTCCTTGGGAACCCTCTATAACTGCAGATAAAGCAGGAGATTACATAAGAAATAAAGTAAGGTGGTATTATGAGCGATAGTAAACTTGCATTTTATGACTTTTCAGGCGGTATAAAAACAAACTCTACACAGGTTATGCTAGGTTATGGCGCAAAAAAACTTTTCTGGGATGAAAGCTACAACGTTGAGCTTTACAATAATCAAGGGGTTGAACGCATGATGGGCAACCAAACGTTCTTGGATACAGATGTAGAAGATGGATGTTCTATAGTCGGGTTGTGCGAATATCCAAAAGCGACTGACGGATTTTTATATGCAAGGTCTGACGGTAAAGTAAAATATTTCGACAACATAACAAAAAGCACAAGTGTAGTGCATGATTATGAAACAACAATAAGCGCGATGGATTTTAGCCTGTATATGGACGGAATAGTGTTTTTTGCAAAAAATTGCGAAGGCTATTATTTTAATAAAAATCTGAGCACAAAATTAAACCCGCTTAATTTAAAAGACAACGAGAAAGATGTGAAGCCAAATGCAATATGCGCATATGCAGGCAGACTCTGGATAGGGGCAAACTCTACCCTTTACTATAGCGCTCTTGGGAGATTTGATGACTGGGAAAGCGAAAATGACGCAGGCTACATAAAAAACTTTCACTCGTCAGTTACAAAAATTTCAGCACTGGCGCTTTATTGCGGCAATCTGGCAATTTTTAAAGAGGATGGGGTATATTTGCTCTCAGGAACTTCTCCGGACAATTTTGCGGTTATAAAATTTGCCGATAAAGGGGTGCAAAGCTCAAAAGCCGTTTGCACCCTCAACAACAAGCAATATTTCTTCAACCCTGACGGACTTTTTGCACTTTCTCAAGTAGGCGAATTGTCACAAATCATGATGAGCGGAAATATAGCTTCAAATGTCGAGGACTCGTTTAAAAATGCTGATAAAAGCAGATTTTCGGAAGCTTTTTGTGTTCCGTACGAGAGAAAAAATCAAATATGGTTTTATCTTCCATACAATGACAACAAATACTTTAACACCATATGGATATATGATTTTGCCAATGATTGTTGGACAAAAAGAATAGAAACTCAAGAAATAACATCTGCAGCAAATGTAAACTACGAAGTTTTATCAGGTACATCCGGCGGAAAAATACTACTTGAAAATGTAGGCTCAACTTTTGACGGAGATAAGATTGAATTTTGTTTTTCTACTCCATTTTTTCACCTCGGCAAACCGTCTGAGAAAAAAATTATAGAAGATTTTGCCCTACTGCTTGATGAAAGCGGAGAAAACCGTTTCCAATTCAGTGTTTCAAAAGACTTTGTAAAAGAAATAAGAAGTGACCATGAGTATGTAAAAACATCGCAATTAGGAACACTTATCTGGGCAGCACAAGAGGACATTAAGGACAAATACAACTGCTTTGAAACTCAATATGGTCCAACTTGGGCAAACAGTTACCAAAGTGCAATCGGGTTGCAAATTTTTGATTCAAATTTAAGCGTTGCACTTCATATAGAAGGAAAAGAAGAAAATGACGGCTTTAAGCTTGTAGGAATTGAGTTTAAGGAGCTTTTAAATGACTTCTGATGAAAAAATTAATTATGAATACACTCAAATGCTTGATGAACATGCGATATGGACAAAAAGTTCACTCTACACAAATTTTGGAATAAAAATCCGCGCAAAAACACTGGTGGATGATTTAAACAAAAATAAACGCGGTAAAAAGCTTGCAGCAAAAATATATTTTGAAGGCTTAAACAGGTTTATACACTGCGGTTTTAAATATGAATTTTTAGGTTTTATTTAAGGAGGAGTAATGAGCGAAAATATTAGTTTACAGCCAAAACCGACATATTTTGAAATTTTCACAAAAGTTCTAAACGAACTTAATTGGAGAGAAGTGAGCGACTTTGATGAAATTATAAAAAGCGAACACAAAAGAATATTAAATCTGATAAACACAACAAATGCGGAAGTTTTAAGCTCTTATATGTGGGATTTTATGATTGAGAAAAAAGATGTAACTCTTGAAGAAAATGAAGAAGTAATAGATGAAAACTTTGGAGGCAGAGTTATTTCAATTTGGGAAGGAAGAAAAAAATACAGATACATACGCCCTGCCGTATTTTCGAGCGAAACCATAAACAGGGATAATGTTTATTCCTTCTTGTCAAACAAATTAATGGCAGCAAAATCTGACAAAAAAAGAAATTTAAGTATAATTTGCACCTCAAATATGTATGCTCTTGATTCTTTGGGCAATAAAAAAGCAAAAATGGAAGAAAAAGAAGATACAAGTATAATTCCAATGCCGCATATAGAACCTGTCTTAGTATATGGAACACTTATAAAAGTCAAGGCTAACCCGTCTTTTGCAAAGTTTGGCTACTGGAGAACTCTTTACTTGGAAGCACTTGCTAATCTAAGAACCGCCAGCTCTATGTCCTGTGAAGATTCACCAAGAATAACCCTTGGTTAAACACCGGCTTTGAAGAAATTTAGCACAAACAACGTAACATTATTTGAAAAAATAACAAGAAATACGCAAAAAAGAACTATTACAAGAAACTTTTGAAAATCTGAAAAAACAATTGCTTTTTTGTTCTTTTTAGCTTCACAAAATGCCTCATATTCCTTTTTATATGGGTTTGCAGGCAAAAGTTTTTCAATTTCTTCCAAAACTTTTGAATATTTAATTTTTATCAAAAACTGGTAACTGTCCAGATTAAGCCACCACATTACACACACAGCCATGCCAACTATAGAGCCGACTATAAGGGGCATAAGAGAAGGAGTAAGTGCAAAAAAGATATACAAAAACAAAAACAGAACCAGAGAAGTAATCAGGTAAAATCTGTTTGTTTGAAAATTCCTTGTAGTAAAGGCTTCTTTAGCCTCAGAGTAAATTCTGTACTGTTCTAAAACAAGAAATTTTTCATCATTTTGCATAAACTCATACTCCAAAATAAACAACCTAAAACATACCACAAATAAGCAAAAGAGGCAAGCATGAAAATAGGAAAATTAAAGGATTTATTTGATATAAGCTTTAAAAAAATAAGACAAAAAGAATTATTGGATTTTTTCAAATTATGCATAAAATACCGCTCACAACTTTTTGATGAAGATTTTTTTAAGATAAATTTTTTAACCCCTCAAAGATTTTTTAATTTTATACAAAAATTCAAAGATCACATATACTTTATACTTCTTGAAAATGAACATAAATTCGCAGGATTTTTCTATCTGTACGAAACAAAACAGGCGCCAAGAGGCTTTTTTGACTGCAAGGTTACTTTCTGTATATCAAGACCCTACTGGGGTTTTGGCTCATATGTCATAGCAAAAAGGGGTATAAAATTTTTATTTGAACAAATGATGGTGAGAAAACTAACCGTTGAAATAGTGGGTGAAAATACTTACGCGCGCAGACTTATAGAAAAACTGGATTTTAATTTTGAAGCGGTACTTCAAAAAGAATGTTTTAAAAACGGAACAGCGCAAAATTTATATTTATTTACAAAATTTAATCCCGCATTTTAGTGCCTTGCGGGAGGCGTATAGAAAAAGAAAGGAAAAACAAAATGTCAGAACAACAAACATCGGCAACTCCAAACTATGCAGGCTTAATTGTATCAACTTGGAGTAAAAAAATTAACACAGGACTTGACAAAACTTGTACCATGTTACAGTGTGTAAACCGCGATTATCAAGCAGATGCGGATAAAGGTACATCCGAAATTAAAATTGCAACTCCTGAAAGTGTTGTAAGCGGAACTTACACAGGAACTCTACCTGCATACAGCGCGGCAGAAGTTTCAAGCAGCACGCTAAAATTAGACCAAAGCCTATACTTTGCTTTCAGTGTACCTGATATTACTCAGGCGCAAACAAATATCGCTCTTAGCGAAACAATACTTGAAAAGGCTCAGAAATCAATTGATGCGTCAATTGACAAGTATATTTTCTCACTAAATTCAAAAGCAGACGCAGCAAATATAATAGAAGGCGAAAGCTCAACACCTATAACACTTAGCGCTCAAAACGTTTATTCACAGTTTGTTTCACTTGCAAAAACACTTAAAAACTCAGGCGCGATAACAGCGCAAAAACATGGCTGGGTAGTAGTGCATCCTGATGTAGAAGAAATTCTGCTTTTGTGTGAACAGTTCTCAGGGGCATCAAATGAATCCGACAAAGCTAAAAAAGAAGGTTCAATAGGACGAATTGCGGGACTTGACGTATTTGTAAGCAATAACGTAGGTAAAGAGGACGATGAAAGCTACACAATTTTGGCAGGTACAACCGATGGCATTACTTACGCTTCACAATTAAAGAAATTTGAACAAATAAGAGCAGAACAGTCCTTTGACACAATTGTAAGAGGCTTATACACATTTGGTGCCCTTGCACTCAATCCTAAAGCTCTTGCAGTTTTAAAATGTGAAATATAAAAAAAGCCCCCGAAGGGGACAATTGTAAAACTAGGTTAAAGGAAGGGATAAGATGAAAGATAATATGGTACAAGAACTTTTGCTAAGGGCACTTTTGGGGCAAAACCCGACAGCAAACCCAAAGCAGCAGGTAAATAATTACCAGCACCAAACAAATATGAATAATATGCTCGGCCTGAGAGAATCGCTTGAAACTCTCTTAAAGTCCTTGTATATTAATAATGCCCCAAACAAACAAAATTCTAACATTAAGAATGTAAACAATTCTTTAAGCGCACAAAAGCCGAATATGGCTAATCAGCCAAAAACAAGCACTCCTCAGGTATTTGAACAATTTTTAAGCAAGGAACCTGACTTTTTTAAAGGGCGCGAAATGCTTTTTGAATACTTAAATACCTCAACTGTTGATTTTGATGTAGAAGAACTCTTGAAAATTGCCCAATTAACAAAAGCAATAGAGGAGGAGGCAATCAAGCGTTTTTGTGCAAAAAATCCCAAATACGCTCAATTTTTAACAAATGAAAACTCTAAATTTTTAAATAAGCTTGAAAGCTCAAATTCCGCAGGAGTAGAGGGTACATTAAAAAGCACCCCGTTCTTCAGCGCTCAAGACATAGATAAAATGTCAAACGATGAGTTTTTAAGACACAAAGATGAAATTGACGCGCAAATTTTAAACCTCATCAAAAACAGCTAATCTATCCTGCCCTGATACAACCCTAAGCCTGTATCAGGGCTTTTATTGCTTTTTAGTCTGCAAAGTTGCCATGGGGCAAAAAAAAGGGGTCGAGACCCCATTCGCATACTAGCCGAAGCATTAACAACACCTATATTGTACATAATTAATTCCTAAATTGCAATGACTTTATTAAGAAATATTAAAAATGAATAAAGAAAATATTAATATTAATCAGAAAAAATTTCTCGAGAATTATGCCAGAACACTTGATATTGCACATAGTGCAGCCCTTGCGGGTTACAAAAATTCTACTTCTTTTACAAATGTAAAGAAAATTCTTGATGACCCGAAATGCATAAAAGCTCTTGATGAAATCATCAAAAAAAGTGCGGAAAAATTAGAAATTACAAAGGCATTTGTTGTGCAAAAGTATTTAAAAATAATAGAATACGCCTTTTTTGAAGATGAAAACGGTCTAAAAGAACCGCAACTTGCGCTAAGAGCACTTGACGGACTGTGCAAACAATTGGGAGGCAATAAATACGAGGAAGTTAAAACTAAAAAATCAATATTTGAAAGTATCGAAGGGCTTGACCCTGACAAAATTTAAGAAAGGTTAATCATGAAAAATACGGAATTTGAATCCACAACACTTAGTTTAGACGAATTGGAAGAAATAAAAGACAAAATTTGTGAAAAATTTGACAAATTAAACGAAGCAAGGAGAAACCAGCTTTCACACATAAAATTTGTAAAAAATGCCATTTTCGGCAGCTATTCACATAATGAAATTGGCGCAAAAAAACTTAATTTGCCTGACGCTTGGGAGCAGGCGGCAACGCTTAAAGCTCACTTACTTGAAGCCATACCCTCATATCCCGAGGGGCTTTTTGATGTTAGCGAAACTGACAACTCAAGCTCTGAGCGCGCAAATTTACACAAGCTGTTTTTATGTAATGCGCTTGAAAAAATGAAATTTCAAGACAAGATAGAGGAAATTATTGACAGATTAATTGAAACAGGGGAGGCAATACTTTTTGTAGGCTGGGAAACCCGTTGGAGAAAAAGAAGAAGCGCCACGACTTTATATGAAAAAATACAAAATCCGCTGATGAATTCGTTTAAAGTCATAAAAGAAAAAACTTACGAAGGCCCCTCATTAAGGGTAATATCATCTCATGACTTCGTTTTTGATACCCAGAGGGCAAACAGGTGGGATAATTGCCCAAAAATCCAAAGAAGCTGGATGGAAATTAATGAAATTCTTGAAAACAAAGAAAATTTCACACTTAACGCACAAATAAAAGACGAACTTGAGAGCATGCTTGAGCGCTCCAAAAAAGACAAAGACACAACAGGTATTTCCGACGGTCTTGTTGAAGTTTTAAAATATTTTGGCGACATAAGGCTTAATAACGGTAAAATTCTCAAAAATTATCTTATCGTAGTAGTCGGAAGGTATGCAGTTGTGCAATATGAACCAAATCCTTATGTAAATTGCCCCTACATTTATGCAAATATAATTCAAGACCCGATAACAAAACGCGGTTTAAGCCCGCTATCTCCCGTAATACCGGTACTTGACGCGGCATGTGAGATTATGCAAACACAAATTTTAGGTCATAAACTTGTTTCAAATCCGCCCTTCCTTGCGCCAAAAGGGGCTTTCCATGGGGAAATAGAGGTAAAACCGGGGAAAATTATCGAATATGATTCTTCACTTTTACCGCAAATGCCTCAGCCGCTTAACTTTAGCGCAATGCTTGGAGGCTGGGAATTTATAAAATTCTTTAAAAGCCAAATCGAGCGTGCTACAGGCGTTTTTGACAATATGGCAGGAAGTATCAACGAAAGCGCAGAGCGCACCGCAACCGAGCTGAATTATACAGCAAACGGGCAAAATGCGCGTCTTAACTGGTTTATAGATTCCATTAACAGAAAAATAATCATGCCGCTTTTGGAAAAAACAGCTCTTACAACAGCAAATTTTATGATTGGCGAATCAAAAATCAGCACCCAAATAGAAGGTAAACCCGTAACGCTTGAGATAACTCCCGAGGTAAGGGAAGGCAATTTTATATACAAATATTCAGACAGAAAAACAACTATCGCAAGGGATTCAAAATTTAAAGAAATACAAAGAACAATAAGCGAATTTTCAAAAATTCCTGATATTGCACAAAAAATCAACTGGCAAGAGTGTTTTAAATATACCCTTGCAACTCTCGGGGTGGAAAATACTTCAAAATTTTTGCTGACTCAAGAAGAAATTGCGCAAAAAAATGCGCAAAACTCCTCTCAAACGACAAAACCTGCAAACGTTACGGAGGGCGCAAAAAATGAAATACAAACTCCTTAAAACGCAGAAAAAATTCCTTGAAGTTCCACACAATGAAGAACTGGACGTTTGTGTTTATCAAGGCGGATTCGGCTCAGGGAAAACCTGGGCCGGCTCTCTTTTAGGGACACTTTTATGTCTTAAATTCGCAGGAATTAACGGGCTTTGCGGCGCTCAAACATACTCGCTTGTAAGAGATACAACACTGAACGCGTATTTTGAGCACTTTGAAAACTTTGGGCTGATAGAGGGTAAAGACTGGCAATTTATAAAATCTCAACAAAAAATTGTCTTTAAAAACGGTTCAAATATCCTTTTTCGACATTTTGACGAACCAAACAAACTAAAGTCGCTAAATCTCGGTTTTGTCGAAATCGAAGAAATGTCTGACATTCCTGAGGCAACATTTAAAATGCTCTTAGGGCGCATGCGCCAAAAAAAGAAAAAAGGTTGGAAGGACTTTAAATACAGGATTTTTGGGCACACAAACCCGCAGAGCAGACACGGTTGGATTTACAAAAATTTTGCACAAGACAAAAAACCTAACTACAGACTGGTTCTTGCACCGTCAACAGAAAACATATATTTACCAAAAGATTTTTGTGAAAACTTAAAAAACGCTTATGATGAAAATTACTACAAAAGGAACGTTCTGGGCGAATTTGACGAAGAAAATTGTGCACTTGTCGTACCTAACTTTAGCAGCGAAAATATTGAAAAAATTAACTATCTTGACTGGTGCGACCTGCATATATCATGCGATTTTAACGTTGATCCCATGTGCTGGATTTTAGCACACATTGACAATCATAAAGTCTATTTTTTTGATGAAATTGTGCTTGAGAACACAACTACAACCCAAACTTGCGAAGAATTTGCCCGCAGATACCCTTATCATAAAGGAAAAATCATCATAAACGGCGACGCCTCAGGAGATAACAGGACATGCGTCAGTGAGTATACAAATTACATGCTTATCCGCAATTTTTTTGCGCAACGAATGAAACGCAATGTAGAATTTCACCTCAGGCAATTTAATCCGCCAATTAAAAACAGGGTAGCGGCTTTTTGCTCAATGATGAAGTCAATGGACGGGCAGATAAGAATTTTAATTGACCCCAAATGTGAAAAATTAATCTATAACATGAACAACTTAAAATATCGCGAAGGCGGCTCAAACATCGATATTCCGACATATTGGGCAATTAAAAACAATAAAGAATTAAAATTCCTATCCCACCCCTTTGATGCCGCAAGCTACCTTGTAGAGTATTATTTCCCGATTATATAGAAAGGATAAAAAATGAATATTGATAACTATCTTGAATTTGCACCTATTTTAATAGTAATTATTATTTTTGCAGCACAAACAAGGATTTTTATAACTCCTGAGGCATTAGAGAAAAAGCACAGAGAAATATTGAACGAATGTCAAGGGCGTTTCGCTTCGATTATTTACATTAAAGAACTAAAAAACCAGTGGGGTGAAATAAAGGAAAAAATCGACAAAATTTATGATTATTTTCTGCAAACCCATGGAGATTAAAGGTTATAGAGAATTTATAGATTAATTTACCAACCTTAAAAATAGCTCGGAATAGTTAAAATATTTCTCAAGAAACAAGTACAAGAAAAACATGCTCAAAGGACCAAGAGGTGAAACAAAAAAGAGTCCTAACCAAAACAAAATTTTATACAAGGGTTTAAATTTATCAGGAATTTTATTAACCAATTGAAACTCTGTTTTGTTCTTCTTTCTAATAAAAAATTCAATAAGAATGAGAACAAAAAACACTGCACAGATAAAGCATGCCAGCATAAAGTACAGCGCACTTGTGGCACTTGAAACAAAACCCAGCATATCCCTGTCGTAATGGTAGCCTTCAAGATCCGCCCAGTCAAGCGGGGAAAATATAAACTCGTTATAAATCGACAGCAAAATACAAGGATAGCCAAGTAACGAAAGGAGGTTTGAAGTTGTAAGTTTAGTTAAATTAATTAATTTCATAGTTTGTCTATTAACCTTAAAAATATCTCGGAATAGTTGAAATATTCATCAGTTTTTAGTCTAACAAAAATGATTGCGAACATACCAAAAGGTGAAACAAAAAAGAGTCCTATCCAAAATAGGATTTTATGTAAAAGTTTATATTTATCAGGAATTTTATTAACCAGTTGAAACTCTGTTTTGTTCTTCTTTCTTATAAAAAATTCAATAAGAATGAGAGCAAAAAACACAGCACAGAGAAAACAGGTAAATAAAAAATAAATACCAAACCAGCAAGAAGTATTATACCCAGTCATTTCAGGATGAATACCCCATTCAGGATCAACACTGTCAATTACTGCAAATATAAAAGCAAGATACATGCAGCACAACATGCAAGGATACCCAAGCAATGAAAGGAGGTTAGAAGTTGTAAGTTTGGTTAAATTGTTTAATTTCATAGTTTGTCTATCAGCCTTAAAAATAATTCCGAGTAGTTGAAACATACTTCAAGAACCATGTGCAAGAAAACCACACCCAGCCAGCCAAGGGGCGAAACGCAAAAAAGCCCGAGCCAGAATAGGATTTTATGTAAAAGTTTATATTTATCAGGAATTTTATTAACCAGCTGAAACTCTGTTTTGTTTTTCTTTCTTATAAAAAATTCACCAAGGATAAGGGCAAAAAACACTGCACAGAGATGACAGACAAAATTAAGGTAAAGCACACTTACCAAAACCGATAAATAACCCAGCATATCCCTATCATTACAATAGCCTTCAAGGTCTGCCCAGTCAAGCGGAGAGAATACAAACTCTACGCCTATGCAAAATAAAATACAAGGATAGCCAAGTAACGAAAGGAGGTTTGAAGTTGTAAGTTTAGTTAAATTAATTAATTTCATAGTTTGTCTATCAGCCTTACAAATAATCCTGTGTAGTTGAAACATACTTCAAAAAACATGTGCAAGAAAAACACACCCAGAGGACCAAGAGGCGAAATAAAAAAGAGTCCTAACCAGAATAAAATTCTATACAAAAGTTTAAATTTATCAGGAATTTTATTAATCAGCTGAAACTCTGTTTTGTTTATCATCCTAATAATGTACTCGATAAGAATGAGAATTAAAAACGCGGCACAGATAAGACAGACAAATACAAGGCAAAACGCGCTTGTAACGAGTGAAAAAGAACCCAGCATATCCCTGTCGTAGTTGTAACCTTCAAGGTCTGTCCAGTCAAATGGAGCAAATATAAATTCGTTATAAATCGACAGCAAAATACAAGGATATCCAAGTAATGAAAGGAGGTTTGAAGTTGTAAGTTTAGTTAAACCAATTAATTTCATAGGGCAAGTATAACACAGTTTTTTAGAAAGGAAAATTATGACAAGAAAAAAATCATTTGATCTGACCGCTAAATTTAAACAAGAAATGTTCAATGAAGCGGGAAATTACCAAAAAATTTACGGTTATGAAACAAATCCGGATCCGAATCATGCCAGCTGAAACAACGAAGCGGATGCCTTTAAACACGCTTTTATGCAGGCAATAGGGGTGCGAAGATATAATGTACCAATAGCTGCAATATTTGCAAAGTGGCATGAAATAGATGGCAAAGTTAACAAAGGACAGCCGGAAGCGGAAGAGAACATGGACAACTGGAACAACAGAGTAGGCAGAGAAATAGGGCTTGAATTAAGAGAAATGCTAAGAAATGACCCCGGAGCAAAAAATGACAGATATATTAAAAATCTGGCGGCTGAACTTGTTATGCAGAAAATACGCGAGGGAAAGCTGATTACAAGTCCTGATGACCCGAGAAAATTTGTAGAAAACAAGCTGTTTACTAAAACAGATTCGCTTATTATTAATGCTCTAGAGGGATTTAAACATTTTAACGAGAGAGTTATTGCACCGTTAAATGACGACAAGACTTTCTTTACAAGCAAAGCAATCGACAATATGACAAATAAAGAATTTTTAAACGTACAAGATATAATCGACACGCAAATTAAAAATAAATTTGCGCCATCAGAGTATGAAGCCAAACAAGGTGTTGCCTCAGGTACCTATATTTACGTGGATGAGTATACAAGAGGTGACGGAACAAAAGTAAAAGGCTATTACAGAAAAAGATAAGCACAAAAAAGCCCTGAAATTCAGGGCTTTTAAACTTCATTTTCAAACTACAGGATGTTTGATGTAATTGTAAAGTGGACACGACAGTTAGAAGCACCTTCGGGCTTGTTACCGAGAGGAATACCTATGTAGACGTTACCTGATAAGTATCTTGTAAGTCTGACGATTAAACCGCCGCCCACACTCATTACATAACTTGGACCGTAAGTATCGGTGCCGACATTACCAAACCAGCCTGCGTCATAAAATGCTGCCCACTGAATTGAATCATCGATAAATTGTAATTTTTCAGGCAAAATTCTGTTTAAGAACGGTATATGCGATCTGAATTCCAATGATGCCGTTACGCCGTAGTCGCTAAGCAAGAAGCCTTCTTCGTAACCACGTACGGATGAAATACCGCCGAATTGCATTTTTTCTGACGGATACAAACCATGGCTTGCCCATTGACCGCCTGCTTGGATAATTGCCATAGATCTCATAGGTAAAATTTGCAATCTGGCTAAGTTAGCGTTAACTTTTACGTATTTATTTGTCGGCAACCATCTTTCATGATAACCGTCGAACTCATCCGATGCGTCCATAATAGGCAAACCTACGCTTGCTCCGATGTTTCCGAACCACTTACCATAGAAGTCATCTTTAATATTTGTAAAGTTAACTCTCAAAGCGCGGGTTTTATATTCGTTTAACAGGAATTTTTGCTCACCCAGAGTTGTTTTTGTATTTCTTATGTCTAATGAAATATCACCGTATAATTTATAGTTTTCGGTTTTTACCAATCTTCTTGAAAGGCCTGCGAAGAAGTTATGTGAATGACCTTTGATATCGTAGTCTTTCCATTGTTCGCCCATAGTCAAACCGCTGTAGCTGTAGCCTAAGTTCAATTTAGTTTCATGGCGACCGATAGGTACAGAATAGAAAACACCTTGGCTTACAGAACGTCTTGCAAGAGCTGTTGTTGACAATAATTTATCGCCCCAACCCGTTAGGTTGTACATGCCTGCAAAGAATACCGCACGATTCAAACCGATAGCGTCACGACCTTGGTTATCAAAACGGAAGTCAAAGTCAATCGGAAATCTGTCTTTCATTTGCAAAGTCAAATCCGTATATTGTGCGGATTCTTCATTATCAACCATAGAAACTTGACCCTTCATGTATCCTGAAGCGTTCATTTCTCTTAATGTTTCTTGAATATCACGTACGTTAAGCACTTTTTCCGTTTCAATGTTTTTATCTTTCAGGTAAGTGGCACGGACAAACTTATCTCTTGCCCATTTGTTGCCTTCAATTTCAACTTTGCCGTATTTACCTTCCATAACAACAATTTCAACGTTACCGTCTTGTACTTTTTGAGGCGGAAGATAAGCAATTGTCGAAATATAACCGTTTTGTTGGTAATATTCCGTTACCATATTTGCCATGGTTATAAGGTCATTGATTGTAACCTCATTCCCTATTCTTTCGCAAATTAAATCCATCAATTGTTCTTCGGTAAAACAAGTATTACCTGTAAACTTTATTGAATTAAGTTTAAAGCTGACCTCTTTGTTTGGAAGTTGATCCACCTGTTCGCGCATTTTTTTATCCATTTCGATAACTTCACGACCGCGCTCGTGTTCTTCCATGTTTTCTCTTGTTTTTCTTTCATACTCCTTTAATTGAATTAAGTTTGTCTGGTCGACAACACCGGGGTCAAAACTACCGCCTATAGGATTACCTTCAATAGGAACGGAGGGGATGGCAAATGCTTGTGTAGAGAAAACCAAAAAACACAGGGGCAAAAGCAACATATCTAACTTTTTAAACTTGAAATTGCGCATTTTAATTCCTTTTCATACTTTTGTAGGTAATAATGCTTTATTACACTTCAATAATAATATATAACGGCATTATCAGCAATAAATCATATTAATGATTTATTTTAAAGAACATTTCTAAAAAATATTCCTTTCTTTAATATTGTGATTAAAATATGTAAAAAAAATTTTTTGCCATGTAATTTTAAAAAATCTTTATTTTATAATTAACAATACTCCCGAAAGCTTTGTATAAAGCGAATGTAAATAATTGTAAATTTTGTTAAGATTTTGAGATATTTGTGCAATTTTTTATTTTCAGATGTTTTTATATAGGTAATCGGAATTTTATATAAGAAGTATATATCTTTAGAAGAAAGGAAATATAATGAAACTTAAGCACAAAAAGTTAGCATCAGCTTTAATTTTACTAAGCTTTTTAAGCTACATGCCTCTATCAAGCACAATGGTATTTGCATTAGATGCAGGCGCTATGCCGGACTTAAACAACAAATTAAATGGTAGTGTTACTGTGGACGGTAACCGTATGGATGTTACGGTTCAAGGCGGCGCAGGCGCAGTTGGTCAATTCGACTGGAACAGCTTCAACGTTGGTTCAAACGGACACGTTAACTTCGGTTTTACAAACAACTCACAAACATCTCTAAACCGTGTACTTGCTTCAGGCGGTTTGTCACAAATCTATGGTAAATTAACAAACTCTTGTGCAGGTGCAGATTGTTCAAGCTATATGGGTACAGGTAAGGTTATTCTTATTAACCCTAACGGTATTATGTTTGGTGCAGGTTCACAAGTTGACTTGAACTCATTTACTGCAACAACTTTCGACCTTAAAGGTGCTAAAAACCTTAAAGATATGAGTGCAGAAGAACTTAAAGCATACAAAAATCAAATCAATGTAACAGCTAACGGTCTTCCTGCTGATATGGTTACAAATGCTCAATTCATCAGAGACGGTGTTTTAAAAACTAAAGACGGTGCAGCAGTTACACTAGAAGGTACAAACTTTAACATTGATAAATCATTAGGCCTTGCAGGCGACAACGTTGTTGTATACAAAGATTCTTTGATTAAAACAAACCTTAACTACAACTACGGCGGCGGTCAAGACCCCTCTCAACATGATAAGTCATTCTCAAATGTAAGAATAGTAACAGGTGACGGCGTTAACTTTACATATGAACGTAACGGTTACATCAAAAAACACGAAGCAGTTAAAAACGACAACTCTGCAATCACAAACAATATTAAAATTGCTGATTCTTCAATCGATTCCGGAAGAATTTATGTAGAAAACGCAGGAGCTAAAGAAGGCTCTGATATTAACATTAAAAACTCCGTTATCAGAGGTTATAAACTTGTTCAAGGTGAATACGGCGATATAGAAATTAAAGGTCAAAACGACATTAACATTTCTGATTCTCACATTCAAACAAACAACACTTACAAAAAAAGCAACCCTGATAAAAACACCTACGCTAACAATGGCGGCAGAATTGCAATCAAAGCAGGCGACAATGTAAAAATCGAAAATTCAAAAATCGAAAGTGCATACTCAAATCAAAGCTTTGGTGACACTTTAACAGGCACTAACGCAGGTGACATCACAATTCAAGCAGGAAACAAAAACGTTGAACTTAACAATACAAATGTTCATGCAAAAGGTAATTTGATTGTAACTGCTCAAAACGGTTCAGTTTCAGCTGCTGATTCAACACTAAGAGCAAGAAACCACTCAGACCACGATGCAAGTGCGGCAGATCATATTAAACAATTGTTTGTTATGGCGAAAGATACAATAAGTCTTGACAAGTCATACACAGAATCAACAGACAACACAACTCTTAAAGCTGATGCAATTGATGTTAAAAACGATACAAATATGCACTCTAACAAAACAATCAATATGTTCGGCAAAAACACAACAATTGCTGATTCTACAGTTCAATACAACGGTTTAAATTTCGTTGAAGATGAAAACGTATTAAACAACGTTACAATCAGCGGTAACACAGGATTTAACGACCAATCTTCAACAAGCTTGAAACTTACTACAAACGGCAACTTGACAATTGATGGCAACAACCTTTTAAAAAGAGGTTTCAGCGCTACAGTTGACGATGAAGGCGACAACCCAAGTCTTGATATGACTGTTAAACACACAAATTCAGTAAATCATGACTCAATCGCTCTTGAATCTACAAAAGGCAAAGTTACAATCAAAAACGGTTCAGACATCAGAACAAATACAGGTGACATAAAAGTTAGCGCAGTTGATTCCAACAACGGTGAAGTATTTGTTCAAAACTCAAAACTTGCAGCAGCAGCTAACGTAGATATTAAACAAGCATTAACTCACAATGCAGGTACCCACATTACAAAAGACTCTACAATAAGCGGTAAAAATATCAAAATCACAACTACAAACTCTGATGCTGACATCAATGCTGATCTTAACAACTTTGCTAACCTAAGCTACAGCGAACGTTTAGCACTTAACGCAGGCAGAGATAACAACATCACAGGTACAGGCGATTTAAATGCAACAAGAGTTGACTTCAATGCAGCAAGAAACAACAACATTAACATTACAGGCAATGTAACAACAGATAACACTACATTCAATGGCCACACAAACAATATAACAGCTACAAAGAATGTAACTCTTAAAAATACAACTATTAAAGCTAAAGATTCAAGCGCTCCTGAAAATACAAGAACAAATGTTAACGCAGGCGGCAACTTCACAACTGACGGAACAGTTCTTGCTCTCAACAAAACAAAACTTTCAGCTAACGCTGACAAAGATACAAACATCGTAGTAAGCGGTGCTGATAACAAAAAAGCAGGTATTGAAATCAACGCTAAATATACAAGCGACCAACTTTCAAACAAGACAGTAACAGTTAACGCAGCTGACAACAAACTTGCAATATCTAAAATCAAAGCAGGTAACTTGAACCTTGACGCTAACGACACATTCTATGCAGCTCTTACAAACTTAACAACATCAGATACAGAAGGTGTTACAGCTGACGCATCAGGCAGAGCATATATCGAAGTAGCTAACTGGGGTAAATTCAACCTAGACCCAATGGATGAATACGAAACAACATTCACTCAACCTGACGGCTTTACATACACAGACCACTTTGTACAAGGTTCTCGCGAAACAGGTGCAGGCAGCGCAATCAACACTTACAAAAAACACTTCATCGAATTTGATAACAACGGTACAATGGAAAAATTCCTCCTTGTTTATGAAAAACCCGCTCAAGGATGCGACCCCGGACCGGACGTTGAAGGACCTACAGATGATTTCGGTGGAATCGACCTAACAGACAGCTTGATAAACCAAATACGTTTACCTCGTCAGTTAGAACCAACTTCAAAAGTAGCACCAATTGCTAACAACACAACAGATCCGACATCAGGTATAGTAAATGCAGCAGCAAGAATCGAAGTAGATGCAGACGCAGCAACAATATCCAAAAAACAACAAGAAGAATTTGAAATATAATTCCAAACTCTAAAGATAAGAAACCCCCTCTCAAAAAGAGGGGGTTTTAATATTTTTGAAAAATCTCATACAAATGATAGTATTTATTTTATAAATTATTTGATATAAAATGAATGTAATGCGAAAAAGACTATTAATACCCCTAATTTGTACAACACTTTTTATTCAGCTTGGAACAAGTGCTCAAGTTGCAACTACCTGCAGTCCAAAAACCGGATGGGGGGCAGACAACATAAATGCGCTTGAACAAAAATTAAGACAGTGCAAAGACTCTGAAACCATTGATAAGTATGTAAATTTACAAAAAAAACGCTCGACTTATTTTAAAATATTTAAAAGAGATAATATAGAAGCCTGCGACAACTTGCGCGCAGCGCTCTATTTTCTAAGAAAAAATAAAAATTCTGTTGATTACAAAAAAACTCTTGATAAGCTAAATGAGCTAATGTTAAAGTCAGGTTTCCAAAATGATGATTACAACAGATTGGAAGTCGCAAAAAATCTTTATCTTGAGTGCAAATATTACGCAAGTGCATACGAATTTGAAGAACTTATTGAAAAAGGTTTTGAATGCGCTCAATGCTATGAATATTTGGGCGATATAGAGCAAAAAATTAACAACGATAAAACCGCACCGCTTGGCTATTATAAAAAATCAATAGAGCTAAAGCCTGACAATGCTTCTGCATTATTTAAAATTGCAACCCTTTTATATGATACAAACAGGATAGATATGGCAATTGAATACTATTCCAGAGCCATAAACCTAACAGACGACCCTGAAATACTCAAAAAAGGCATGGTCATATTCACCCGAGCAATTAAAAACAGACCTACAAATGCAAATTTGTATGAGGTCCTTGGTGCAACATATGAAAAAACGGGTGATTATAAAAAAACTTACGAACTTTACCAAAAAGCTATATTTTTAAACCCTAAAGATATATTTTTAAAATATCGACTTGGCGGGCTTTTATATGAAACAAAACAATATCCGCAAGCAACAAGGGTTTATGACAACATTTTAAGAGACAATCTTTACGAATCACAAATTCGTGCAGGAAAGGCAAAAAGTCTTTTGGCGCTGGGGCAAACAAATGCCGCACTCAAAGAATACCAAATCATTTTGGCAATTTATCCCGAGTCAAAACAAGCTAAATACGGCATTTATGAAATTTTTAAGGGCAAGAAAAGTCTTGATTATATAATTGACAATTTTTATCCCTTAAACGAAAATTTTAAGCCAACAAGTGAATTTTATGCAGAATTTGCAGAGCTTTTGACAAGTCTGGATAAAAGTAACGATGACGCTATATCACTTTATAAAAGAGCAATTGAACTAAATCCTAAAAATGCAAATGCTTATTTAAAACTTTATGAAATATACGAACTTGAAGGCAAAGACAGCCTTGCAAACGAGCTGATTAAAAAAGCCCACAAGGAATTGCCAAATAATGAGGAGATAAAAAAAGTTTTTTTTTATCTCAACAAAAGTACGGACACAAAAAAGGATCAATTAGCACTAGACTATTTAAAAAACGAACAGTGGGCGCATGCAATAAAAATGTATCAACAAATAGAGCCTAAAACAAGTCAGGTCTATTTTGCTATTGCCAACTGCTACAAAGCGCTGAAAAATTATCCGAAGGCTGTTGAAAATTACAAAAAGGCACTGTCTTTAGATGATAAACATTCTGACACATATTATTCTCTTGCACTTGCATATCTTGAACAAAAAAGTCCTAAACTTGCACAAAGTATGCTTTTAAAGGCAATTGAACTTGACCCTAAAAACTTAAAGGCAATAAAACTGTCAAACTATTTAAGAGGGCAAATTGTGACAAGCCTTTTAAATGAGGCATACAACTATTACGAGAAAAAACAGTACGAAAAAGCCATAGATGTTGCAAACGAAGCTGCAAAGCGCTACCCGCAAGACGCTCAAGTATACTATTACAGAGGCATTATACTTGAAGCTATGCAAATGTATCCTCAGGCCGTAAAAGATTACAAAATGGCAGTAAAATTAAACAGAGCATTTAGCCTCGGCTACTACTCAATGGCAAAAGCATATGAAAAAATGGGTTCAGGCAGAGATGCGCTTGAAGCATATGAAAAATATCTCTCAGGCAATCCTAAAGAAGAAGAATTAATCAAAGAAGCCGAAAAAAAAGTTGTAGAACTCGGCGAAAAATATTATTAAGGAAACATTATGAAAAAAACAGTCATTATAATACCTGCCAGATACTCCTCTACAAGGCTTTGTGGCAAATTGCTTATAGAAGTTGACTCAAAACCTATAATTCAGTGGGTATGGGAAGCTGCAAAAAAGTCTAAACTCGCAGATGAAATCATAATAGCAACTGATTCAGAGTTAATTTTCAATAAAGCTAAAGACTTTGGCGCAAACGTAGAAATGACTTCAGTTGAACATAAATCAGGTTCAGACAGGATTTGTGAAGTTGCAAAAAGGCACAGCGAGTATGATTATATTTTAAATATGCAAGGAGATGAGCCGCAAATAACCCCTGAAGTTATTGATTTAGCTATATCGACATTGACAAAAAACGATTGCGACATTTCTACTCTTGTAAGGCAAATAACAGACATTGAACAAATACAAGACCCTAATTGTGTAAAGTGTGTGTTTGATAATGATTTTAACGCACTGTACTTTTCTCGTTGTCCGATACCTTACGAAAGGAACAAAGGTGAGGCAAACTACTACGCACACATTGGCATTTACGGATACAAAAGGGAATCCTTAATTAAAATGACCTCACTTGAACAATCCGATCTTGAAAAGGCAGAAAGCCTGGAGCAGTTGCGCGCACTTAAAAACGGCATGAAAATAAAAGTTGCAATCACAAAGCTAAATCCCATCGGGATAGATACCCAAAGGGATTTAAACAGATTTAAAAATATTGTAGAAAAAAAATAAATTATTAATTTGAACTTTCACACTTGCCGGTTGATTCGTTCCAACTGTAACCTTCGCCAAGACCTTCACAGTAAGTCTTTGCAGCATTTTCGGTTGCGGTTTGAACGTCCTCGCCAACGCCTTCAACGGCAGTATTAACCTTTTGTCCTAAAAATTGTAAAGCAGTAATAGCTATTACCGTAACAAGAGCAAGTATCAATGCGTACTCTACCAAGCTCTGCGCTTTACTTTTTTTCAAAAACTTCATTAAACTTTCCTTTTTCTTTATATTTGTATTTTACCATACTTTTTTGCTATGTAAATAAGTTTACATATAGCGTATACCTGCTTTATCCAAACGCTCAAATGCCTCTACAAGACGTTTGGTAGGCTGAACAATTGAAACCCTGAAGTGATCGTCGCTATATTCACCAAATGCCACACCCGGTGTAAACATAACGCCTGTTTTAAATAAAACGTCCTTACAGAATTCTTTTGATGTTCTTCCCTTGGGAACTTTTAGCCAAAAATACATAGTTGCAGAGCTTCTTTTCATATGCCAACCCAACTTGTTAAAACCTTGGGCAACTATCTCACGTCGAGAATTATATTTGTCCATAATATCCTGAACATACCTGTAATCCATCTCAAGAGCTGCGATACAAGCGTCTTGAACAATTGATGAGGTGCCATAATCAATATTTGACTTCATTGCATACAATACATCGATAAACTCTTTGTTGCCGACTGCAAAACCTGCTCTCCAGCCTGCCATGTTAAATGTTTTTGAAAAAGAATGAAACTCTATTGCAATGTCTTTAGCACCTTCAATGTTAAAAATGCTTAACGGGCGATAATTATCGTAACATACTTCACCATATGCCATATCAGACACAAGTAAAATATTATATTTTTTACAATAATCAACCATTTTTTCCAAAAATTCCCTTGGAGCGGTAGCACCTGTGGGGTTGTTGGGGTAATTTATAAAAAACATTTTTGCTTTGCGCGCAATATCTTCAGGAATTGAGTCTAAATCAGGCAAATAATCGTTTTCATCCTTTAGTGGAACATGATATACCTGCGCACCTGCAACCCAGCTGCCACGAGATAAAACAGGGTAATAAGGGTCAGGAACAATGTTTATATCCCCAGGGTCAGAGTATGCAAGAGCTATGTTTGCAAGTCCTTCTTTTTCGCCGATTAAAGTTTGGACTTCTTGAATAGGGTCAATATCAACATCGTATCTTTTTTTCATCCAACTAGCAATTGCGCGCCTGAAATCATCTTTTCCTCTAAAACTGGGGTAGCCATGACTCTCGGGTTTTTGAATAGAATTGAGTGCAGCCTCAACCACAGGTCTTGGTGTTGCACCATCAGGATTACCAATCCCTAAGTCAATTAGATCAATACCTTGAGCGCGAGCTTCATCTTTCCATTCGTTCAGCTCGGCAAATATATACTTTGGAATTTCCGAAATTCTTTTTGAGGGTTTTATTGTATATGTAGTTTCCATTTTATTCTCCTTAAACTTTCATTTTAGCATTTATTACTCTAAATTCACTCAACTGTATTAAGTATCTCGCCCGCTCGTGCAACAATATCGTAGTGTTGACTAACGAGTTTTCTCGCTCGCGCTTTTATTTCATTCCGTTCATTTTCAAAAGCTAAATAATGAGAGATTTTTTCTATCAAGTCAAATTCATTTTCATACTGCACAACAACATCTTCTAACCCCAAGGATTTTAAATCTTCTCTTTTGTCGCATAGCAAAAAACCTTTAGAGGCAAGCACCTCAAAGGTTCTGTAATTAAGGGAATTATCCCCTTGCAAATTTATATTTAGGTTAATTTTTGACGAATTATAAATTTTTGAAAGTTCTTCTTGACTCTCAACAAAACCGCAATAGCAATTTTTATAACTCAGCATTTCTTTATCATTTAAAAAGTGCTTCATACCTTCGATACTATTTTCAAAATGCTTGGGATAAGAAAAAATTTTAAGCTTTTTAGGGAATTTTTTTATAATTTCGCTCAAAATCTTCTGTCGCTCACCACCTAAAGGACGCCCCAAGAAAGTTATGTCATATTTTTCCTCAAGTCCAAAATCCCTGTATATACTACAATCTACACAAATTGGAAAGTACGATGATTTTAAACCATTAAAATCGTTTATAAATTTTTTGTCCCAAAAAACAAGCTCTATGTTGCTTTTGTGTAATTTGCAAAATTCAAAAAATTTTTCTTTTAACTCACACTGCCCGCTATGAGCATATTTTAAGGACGGATTATCTGCAAAATAATGAATTAACTTAACATTTGGGTTAATTAAAAGAATTTCTTGAATGCTTAAAAAAGCGTTTTCATTAATTAAATATCCGTAATCATAAGAGAGAACATAATCAAAATATTGAGCTGTACTAAGCTTTCTTACATCTGTAAATAATACATTATGCCCAAGAGCTTCAAGACCTGTCTTAAAGCCCCGCATAATAAGCTCTCCAGCTATACTTATAGGTGATATGATTAAAATATCTGCCAATTTATTCCTCAAAATTTATATAAAAAAATTGAGCCTCAAGTTGAGGCTCAATAAAGTGTTCTTTTTGATTTTATTCTTTAGCTTCACTTGCCTCAACTTGTGCCTCATCCGCTGCCGCAGCTTCTGCCGCTGCCGCCGCTTGCGCTTCTCTTTCGGCTTCAAGTTTAGCTTGAGCTTTTTTAGATAGTTTTACTGTTTCTTTTTTGTTGTAAATTAATTTGCCTTCTTCGTCACAGTTTTTCATAAGGTAAGTAACTGTAGCAGTAGGCTGAGCACCTTTTTTAACCCAGTCTTGAGCTGATGCTAAGTTTAATTTCATTTCTTTAGTTTTAGGATTGTAGTGACCTAATTCTTCGATAGGCGCACCTTCTCTTTTACAACGACCGTCAATAACAACGATACGGTATGTAGGATTCTTTTTATAACCTAGTCTTTTAAGTCTAATCTTAACCACTTCTTTTACATATCTCCTTAGTCATTAATTAATTATATAGTAATCAAAACACAAGCATAATTTATTTGCAAGCAAATTTGCCAAATTTGCTTGACATTTTAAAAAAAATTTATCTAAATCGCCCGCCTTTTGGCATTTTGCCGTAAAGTGCCGATTTTCCGCCCTTTTTAAAAGTATTTTTAAGCGCGCCGAAACCCTGCATCATTTTTCTCATCTGCTCAAATTGAGTTACAAAAGCGTTTAACTCACCAAGCTCCATGCCTGCCCCGCGCGCAATCCTTTTTTTCCTTGAAGCATTTAATAAATCAGGGTTTCTGCGCTCCTGCGGCGTCATGGAAGAAATCAGAACTTCCATTTTTTTAAACTGTTTCTCGCCTTCATGGGAGATTTTTTGTCTGTCGTCTTTATTTAACCCCGGAATTGGCAGCATGCCCAAAATGCCGTCGAAAGAACCGAGCATTTTAATTTGTTTTTGAATTTTTAAGAAATCTTCAAAACTGAACTGCGCCTTTAGGAGTTTTTCCTCAAGTTTTTTTGCTTCCTCAACATCAATGTTTTTTTGCGCTTTTTCAACAAGAGAAACAATGTCGCCCATCCCCAAAATGCGAGATGCCATTCTCTCAGGGTAAAAATCCTCCAAAGGTTCAATTTTCTCGCCCATGCCCACAAGTTTAACGGGCTTTCCGGTTGAATAAACAACGCTAAGCGCACATCCTCCCTTTGTATCACCGTCAAGCTTTGTTAAAATAATACCTGTAATACTCAACTGCTCATCAAAGTTTTTTGCAACGTCAATCGCCTCTTGACCTGTCATAGAGTCAATTACAAGCAGTTTTTCATTTAGCGGGTACATCCTCTCAATAAGCAAAAGCTCTGCCATCATTGATGTATCTATTTGCAAGCGTCCTGCAGTATCAAGAATTAAAACCGTATTTTGATTTTCTTTTGCGTATTTTATTGCTTCATCAACAATTTTTCTTACATCTTTTTCATTTTCCAAAGAAAAGAAATCAAGATTATTTTCAGCGCAAAGTGTCTTTAGCTGCAAAATTGCCGCGGGTCTGTACACATCTAAAGCAACAAGCAAGGGCTTTTTGCCTTCTTTTTTAAGTTTTAAACCCAATTTTGCACTGCTTGTTGTTTTACCTGAACCTTGAAGCCCCAACATCATAATAAAAGACGGGTTTGTATCAAGATTTAACGGCTTTTTTTCTTTTCCCAAAAGCTCGACAAGCTCATCATTTACAATTTTTATAAGCATTTGAGAAGGGTTAACGCTTTTTATAACATCTTGTCCCAATGCCTTGTCTTTAATATTTGAAATAAAAGACTTTACAACACCAAGCGAAACATCCGCCCCTAAAAGCGCGCGGCGAATTTCCCGAAGCGCATCTTGCATATTTTCTTCGCTTAATTGCGCATTGCCGGCGGTTTTTTTAATTATTTCTTGTAATCTCTCGGAAAGTGAATCAAACATAATTAAATTTTACTATAAAAATATTTTTAGTAAAATCTAACCCTGATGAGTTTGAAGGGCACTGTTTGATGTTTGTGTTTGAGCATTTGCGGTTTTATTTTTATTTTTTTTGGGCAAAATATTGTCAAATAGTTCACTGAACATCATAGCAAGTATTCCCACACCTGCCAATGTTCCCATTATATGGACGGATTGAGTCTTTTTGGCCGCTTTTTTTGCAAGCGCTACCACATCATCAGCACTCCTGTCTTTTCTTGCCTTTTTAAAATATTCCTCTACGACATTTTTTGCCTTGCCCCGAACCAATTCTACCGCGTTATTTAAAGTATTTGCAGCCGTTTCTAACTGCTCTTTTGTAAGATTTTCATTCTTGGCAAGATTTTCAAATTGTTTAATACTGTCTGCAATGTTATCTTTGTTATTTTTTACATAATGGTCAAAAACTTCATCCGCTATTTTAGCGCGTGAAACAGGAGCGGCAAGCGAAACAACTTTACCTGTTGCAAGACCTATTGCGCCCCCTACCAACATATTTTTACCTTGAGTAACAACAGAATCAGCGACCGTTCCAAAAAAACCTTTTTTATGCGTTGTAGAATTTACACCATTTACAGACATAAAAGCCCCTATTCTAACCTTTTATAACACATTAAAACCTAAACAGAAAAATTATTGCTACAGAGAGTTAATTATCTTCATTATTTCTGCGAATTTGTAACAATCTTTAATAATATAAAACTTGATATCAGGATATTGTTTTTTTATGTCTGAAATCTTTATACCGTCTAAAAACTCATCTGTTCCTTCCCTTAGCATAACAGATGGGATAATGGCGTTTTTAACGTTCTTTTCTTTTATTTCATTTATCAAATCTTGCCCTGTAACAAGCCCTGTAACGTTAATTTTATCCCCAAAAAACTTATTTGTTACACCGATTACTTCAAAGCCCAATCCCTCGGTGCTAATTTCTTTTCTAAATTCTTCAAAAATTTTTGCAGCGCTCAAACCTGTTAAAAGACTCAAACTGCAAGGTTTTTTAAGGGATTTTTTTAATTTCCTTTTACACTTTTCAAAATCATCCCTTAAAAGTCTTATTGCCCCTACTCCATCTTCTATTTGGGCAAAATTTCCGTAGTATTTTTTATTTGGAATTTCTTGTCCTGAAATCAAAAAGAACTCATCAGATGCCATTGCGATATTTTTTTTCATCTGCAAATTAAAATCCTCAACAGCTTTTATAACAAAGTTTGCAACATCCTTATCAACAGTTTTCAAATTTTCTTTTCTATACTTTGAAACACCCACAGGAACAATCGCAAGGGAATTTAAAATCTTTTTAAACTTTTTTAAATCCTCAAAAGTCCTTAAAAGCTCGTCCCCATCGTTATAAGTCGGGCAAAGCACAATTTGCCCATGGATTTTTATATCATTTTTTTTCAAACGCTCTAAATCATCCATAATCCCCGCAGCGTTAGGGTTATTAAGCATTTTTGCCCTAAGGTCGGGATTTGTGGTATGAATTGAAACAAATAAAGGTGAGGGGTGAAAACCCTCAAGCCTTTGCCAGTCTTTTTCTTTCATATTTGTAAGAGTAATGTATGTACCTTGCAAATAAGAAAGCCTCCAGTCGTCGTCTTTTACATAAAGACTTTTTCTTAGACCCTTTGGCTGCTGATCAACAAAACAAAATATGCACTTGTTGGCGCAGGGCTTAACTCTGTCAAAAACCGCACTTTCAAAGCTTATACCCAAATCGTCGTCAAAGTCTTTTTCTATCTCAAAAAGTTCTTCTTCGCCTGATTTGTGCTTAACGTGCAACAAAATTTCTTCATCTTTCACAAGAAAACTGTAGTCAATAATATCCCTTGGAGCAGTGTTATTAATGGAGATTATCTCATCACCTTGAGATAAATTCAGCTGATGAGCAATAGAGCCTTCCTTAATGTCTGAAATAATTATTTTCATACAAGTTCCATAATTTTCTTTGCTTCTTCAATTTTTGAATTTACAATTTTAATTTGCACATCACTTAGCCCTGAATAAGGATTTTCAAGCGCTTCAAGAGAACGTGCACAAAAAAGTGTAAGGTTATTTTTTATATTTTTTTTAAATTCTTCCATCTCGTCACCGGCTAAAACATCAGCGCAAAAAAGGGCTATTCTTGTGTTGTTTAAGATGTGCGCAGAATTAGTAAATTCAAGCGACAAGAGGAGATTTTTTAAATATTTTCTGCCAAAAGGGGTAATTGAGCACATTTTAGATGCCATACCGCCTTTTGACATGGAATCTGAAGCTTCTATACAACCAAGATTTATAAGCCTTTTTATTGCAGGATTAATTGTACCCAAACTGGGCTTTAAAAAGGCAAAAAACATCTCTCCCATAATTTTTGAAATTTTGTAAATAGTCGCGTCATAGCGGCAAAGTATGTATAAAATAACAATTTCACTCATAATCAAGTTAATTTTATCATAAATTTTGTTGTTATTAAATTTATTTAATTTATAATTTAACTAGCTTAAGAAGTTCAGGAATTTAGAATTGTTACAGACACTTGAAAAAAACGAAATAAAAGACATTGTAGAGCAAACAAAACTCAAACACATTGCAATTATTATGGACGGCAACAGGCGTTGGGCAAAAAAGAACATGCTGCCCTCTGCCATGGGACACAAAAAAGGGGTTGAAGCCCTTAAAAAAACTCTTAAAGCCGCTCACAAATTTGGGGTTAAATATTTAACTTTATATGCTTTTTCAACCGAAAACTGGAACAGAAAACAGGAAGAAGTGGATTTTTTGATGAATCTGCTTGCAAATACAATGAAATCCCAGCTTGAAGAATTAAATCAAAATAATGTAAAACTGCGCTTTATAGGTTATTTAAAAGCGCTTAACCCTACATTGCAAGAGATTTTAGCGCAAGCAGTCGAAACAACAAAAAATAATACCGGCGTAAATTTGCAAATTGCAATTAATTACGGGGCAAGAAACGAAATTGTAAATGCCATAAAAGATATGATGTATCAAGGCGTCAAACCTGAAGATGTAAATGAGGAGCTTGTTTCAAAATTTTTATACACAAGCTCTGTTCCTGACCCTGATTTACTTATAAGGACAGGCGGAGAGATGAGAATAAGCAACTATTTGCTTTGGCAGATAGCCTATTGCGAGTTGTACATTACAAAGACTTTTTGGCCTGAATTTGACGAAGAAGCACTTAAAAACTCCATTTTGGAATTTGCAAAAAGACAACGTCGCTGGGGTGGCTAGATATGATAAAAATTGTCCTTGCAACATCAAACAAACACAAAGTTGATGAGATAAACAGTGTTTCGATGCCTTTTGGGGTTGAGTTTGTTCTGCCTGATAAAAATTTTAACCCGATTGAGGACGGTTCAACCTTTGAAGAAAATTCATATGCAAAAGCACTTGCTGCGGCACAGTGTGAAAGTAGCGAAAGAAAATATTTTATGGCTGATGACTCTGGTCTTTGCGTAGATTTTCTAAACGGTGCTCCGGGGCTTAAAAGTGCAAGGTATGCACCAAGCGCACAAGAAAGAATTGAAAAGCTTTTAGGTGCACTAAAAGACGCAAAAGAAAACCAAAGAGGAGCAAAGTTTGTCTGCTCGCTTGTTTTAATAGATAAAACAGGAAAAATTTTAAATAAGACTTTTGGCACTTGCAAGGGCAAAATAGCCCACAGCAAAAGTGGGGACGGGGGTTTTGGTTACGATCCCATTTTTGTGGTTGAAAATAAAAATGTAACAATGGCGCAATTAAGTGAAGAAGAAAAAAACCTTGTATCCCACAGGGGGCGCGCATTAATGGATATGTTAATGTGGATTAAATGTTCTGATTTGAAATAATTTTTTTTATAGTATAATTTAATTGTAAGGATAGAATTAAGGGGTTAGATGACAAAGACTGCAAACATCGCAAAATCTACATGCGAAGAAATTGGCGACCAACTTTTAAAAGCTTTTGATTTAATTTTAGATGATATAAAATCTCCGAAAATAGCCAAAATTGAGGAATTCCACAAACAGGCAATTTCGCTTAAAGCTTTTGATTTAGTATCAATTTCAATGTCACTTATAGGGTATATAGGTTACAGATGGAATCAGGAAAGATATTATAAGACACTCAACATTTTAAATGACGCGCACTACCTTGCTAACTCATCCAATTCACTCTTAGCCCTTAAAATTAATCTCTATCTTATGGGGCAAATTGAATTTTTAGAAGAAAACTATCCCCAATCACTTGATTTAACAGACGCTGCGCTGCAAATCAAGCTAAGCGATACTGCAGAATTTGACGAAAAAATTAAAAATACCAAAACAAAAATCGAACAAACCAACAAACAAAGAGCCATTAACTCGGCACCGCCAAGTTTTATACCTGAAAAAAATCAGGAAGATCCGCTTATAACACTGCTTAAAGTCGGCAGAACAATTGCTGTTGAAACAAATATAGATACTCTTTTAACAATTATTGCTCAGGAAATAAAACAAGCGCTAAACGCTGACAGATGTACGGTTTTTTTACTTGATGAAGAAAAAAAGCAACTCTGGTCTAAAGTCGCCCTTGGGCTTGAAATGCAAGAAATACGTTTTGATTGCAATTTAGGTCTGGCAGGACATGTGGCAAAAACAGGTGAAACGGTAAATATAAAAGACGCCTACAGGGACAAGCGTTTCAACAAAGAAATAGATATGCAAACAGGCTATAAAACAAAAACTCTTCTTTGTATGCCTATAAGAAATTTAAGCCACCAAATTGTGGGGGTTTTTCAGGTACTAAATAAAAAAGAGGGCGAATTTACTCAAAAAGATGAGGATTTGCTTATTGCGATAGGTTCTTCCGCAGGTATTGCACTTGAAAATGCCAATTTATTCAACAGACAAAAAAAATTAATAGAAGAACAAAAACAGCTGTTTTCAAGCTTTATAGATACTCTCTCAGCTTCAATCGATGCTCGTGATAAAATCACCTCAGGTCATTCAAAACGTGTAAATATGTATGCTTCGCTTATTTGCGACGAGCTTAACATGGATGAAAAAGAAAAAGAAGTCATAAAACATGCCTCGCTTTTGCATGACATAGGCAAAATAGGTATAAAAGACTCTATACTGCAAAAAGAAGGTAAGTTAACCGCACAAGAATATGACCACATTAAAAAACACGTAAATATTACCCATGATATACTTGGGAAAATCTATGTTTCAAAAGAATTTGAAAACGTTGCCCAAATTGCATCTTCTCATCATGAAAGATATGACGGGCTTGGCTATTTTAAAGGGCTGAAGGGCAATGAAATACCGCTTGGAGGCAGGATACTTGCAGTTTGCGATGTATTCGACGCCATAACATCAAAAAGGCACTACCGTTCAAAAATGGAAATTCAAGATGCAATAAAAATTTTAATTGACGGTTCAAATACTCATTTTGATAAAAAAATTGTAGACGTGTTTTTATCCCTCACATGTGATAAAATAGTTAATGTATTAAACTATGATACAGAACTTGAAGTAAGTCAAAATGACGAATTATTGCTTGAAAAGTACAGATTTTTTGACTTATACGCGATTTTAACAAAAGAAAATCGTGAAAAACAAGAAGAAACCCTCATACAGATTTTTGATAAATATTACAACTACAATCCGAATTGAAGAAATATTTAATGAAAAAATACACTTGCGCAATTTTATTCGTCACAATACTGCTTAATACAGGCGCTTTTGCCTCAAGCGATAATTTGCTTGAGTTTGAAAAAGCAAATGTTCCTGTGAGCAATAGCGTGCCAAAAATAAAAGATGAGGGTATTTTTAGCCTGACCACCATAATGGACAGTTTTTTAAACACAAAAAAGGTACAAGAGAATAACTTGGATGAATCTCAAAAGCAGAGAAAGGCTTTTGTTGACGCGACAAAAAAGTTTAATCAGGGCAATGTCGTAGTTGCATACGATGAATTTGAAAACCTTTTGGAAGATATAAACAGCGACTATGCCCTTTTGGTTTTTGCAAAGAGCATGTATGAAATAGGCTTTTTTTCAATAGGGACAAAAAGTCTTGAGAAAATAAGACACAAAGAGTTTTTAAAAGACATAATCGAAGAAATAAAAAGCTGTTATTTGCCGTCTTTTGTGCCTGATAAAAACGAGGAAATATATCTGGCAAAGGCATATTCGTCAATTTATTTTGACGCCTCCGCACAAGAGATGGCTTTTGACCTCAACAAAAATGAGTCCCTTATGGAAAAATCAGACTATGCAAACTATATCCTTTCGCAAGCAATGAACGAATCGCGCCAATACAGGCAGGCTCTGCTTTTTATCAACAAAGCAAATACGATGAACCCTAAAAATCTTTCATATATAAACTTTAAAATAAAAGTTTTAACCTCACTTAAAAAATATAAAGAAGCGCTTGAGGTGATTGAAGAAGTTGAGAAAAACCATCCAAACGGAAACATTTTCAAAAACACTTTTATGGTACAAAAAGAAACAATACTTGCCAACCTCACAAAAAACGAACAAGACAGAAAATTTCACCTGACAATGAAAACTTTTTTAGAGGGTAATTACCATAAAACCATAAAAGACTGCGAAAATATTTTAAGTTTTGACAAAAAAAATTATAAAGTGCTCACGCTTTTGGCACTTGCACAATTTATTACAAACGACAGGGAAAATGCCAAGAAAAATTATCTTGCAAGTTATGAAATAAACAAAAATTACCCTATGACACTGAGCGGGCTTGCTGATGTGAAATTTTGCGAATATGACCTTGAAAGTGCAGTTAAATTCTACCAAAAAGCCCTTTCTCAAGACCCAAACAATCAAACTTGCGCTCTAAAGCTCGCTCTTATATACAAGAACGATTCAAAACATGCAAAAGATTTGAAAAAACTTGAAAAAAAACTTGAAAAAATGAACCCCGAGCCGTTTTTGTCTTATTATTCAATAGCTGCAACAATTGCCTCGGACAATAAAAACTTGAAAAAAGAGTACATAAAGCTTGCAAACTCTATAAACCCGCTTTATGAAAACGGTTGGGCGGCGTTTTTAAATTTTGAACTTGCAAACAACAATTTAAAAAGCGCAAAGAACTTTCTTTATATGATTTCTTTCTCAAACAGTACAAACTATATGTATTTTTACCTAAATGCGCTATACGACATCAAAATGGGCAATACAAACTCTGCCATAGTTAACCTGCGTAACTGTTTAAGCTTGAAACCCGATTTTGAGGACGCAAACCAAAAACTTTTAAGGCTTATTCCATCTGAAATCAAACCGCAAGACAATGTCCAAAAATCAATGCCCAGCGAATTTATAGATCAGCCTGTGTTGTAATTTTTTTGTTCACACCACTTGAAACAAAAGTCCAAACACGCTCTCCAAGCGCTTCTACAAGGCTTGAATCATCCGTAAAATCATCTCTTGAAATAAATTTTTTATGCGCCGCCATAATCAACTCGTAACTGAAAGCCTGCGGAGTCTGGGCGCAAAACACATTTTTTCTGTCAATTGTTTTTAAAATAGTACCGTCATCATTTGTTATTTTAATTGTATCCGTAGCATAAAAGCCCGTACAAAGCGCATTTTTTGTTTTTAGCATTTCAATAATTTTTTCTATGTCCGATTTTTCAATAAACGGGCGAGCGCCATCGTGAATTAGTACATAATCTCTGAATTTGCAAGCCAAAAGTGCATTATAAACGCTTTTTTGCCTTGTTGCTCCGTTTTGGACAAAAGTTATCTTATTTTTATCGCAAACATTGCTGTTTTCTATAAACTCCCTTGTAGCAGGGGTTGCAGGTATTATAATTTCATCAGACAAGTCTTGAAATTTTAAAATAGTATGCTCAACTACACTTTTATCATCGAGTTTTACAAGGAGTTTATTTTCTCCAAAACGTCTGGAAGAGCCTCCGGCCGTAATTATTGTACTAATCAAAATGTAAAAACTCCTCTCCCTTTTCTTTGTCTAACTCTTTACCGTCTACTAAAATTTTATCTCCCGATACTACCCTGCCCACTGCCACAAGGGTTTTATCATCAATATTTTTATAATCGTCCTGACTTAGCGCGCAAACAAGTGAATAATCCTCTCCGCCAAAGAGCACCTGAGCATAAGGAGTATTTTTAAGGCGGGGGATTTTATCAAACTCAAGCTCAAAGCCGACGTTTGACTCTTTTGAAATCCACCGAAGCGCATTTACAAGCCCGTCGGATGAATCCATCATTGCATAAGGTTTTTTCGCTTTTTTTGCAATTTGTCTTGCACAGTCATATTTTAAATCAGGCTCAATATGTGCTTTTGTAAATTCATTTTGGGTTTTTGGATTTTCAAAAAGCATTTTTAAACCCGTTGCAGACGCTCCGAAAAATCCCGAAAGGGCAAGAACATAGCCCTCTTTAGCGTTTTTTCTTGATGAAATATTCACCCCTTTTGTATCTGCAAAAATACATATTGAAATTGTTATTTTTTCACCGGAAGTTAAATCTCCGCCTACAATTTTAACCCCAAACTCCATTGCACAAGAGTTTAGTCCTTTGTAAAATTCGCTTATAAAATTTTTGTCTAATTTGCCGCTAAGACAAACAGTTGCATATAAAGGCTTTGCACCTGAGGCTAAAATATCGCTTATATTAACCTTTAGGGCTTTTTTACCCAAAAGGTAGGGTGAGATAAATTTAAAATCAAAATGTACACCCTCAACAAGCGAGTCTGCACTTACACACAGGTTAAAGTCTTTTAAATAAGCGCAATCATCCCCAAGGTAGGAACTATCCCAAAGGGAATTTTTAATTATTTCAATAAATTTTAACTCTGTATTTTGCATATATTACTTTAGTGAACAATAAAGCCCGTAAAGCGCCATTTTGTAGCCGTTATTTGAAAATCCCGCAACTTGACCCAAGCATTTTGGCGCAATAAAAGAGCTGTGTCTGAATTGTTCGCGAGAATATATATTGCTCAAGTGTACCTCAACTGTTTTTATGTTAACAGAAGCAATTGCATCCGCTATTGCAACGCTTGTGTGAGTGTATGCGGCAGGGTTTATAATAATCCCGTCAAAAACATTGTAGGCACTTTGAATTTTATCCACAATCCCGCCTTCCGAATTTGATTGGAAAAATTCAAGCTCAATTGAACTGTCCAAGTCTTTTGCGTATACCTCAAGTTCATCTTTGATTTGCTCAAGCGTAAGCGAACCGTATATTTCAGGCTCTCTAACTCCCAACATATTAAGGTTTGGACCGTTTATAACAAGAATTTTCAAAAACTTCCTCCTTTTTATTCTTCATACAAAAATTTAGCCTTCACAAGAGCATCCTCACCGACTTTTTCCATGCCTGTAAAATCGAGTTTAAGCGCCTCATTTATTTTAAAAATATTTAAGTTTCCGACAAAATCCATCCCCGAGCCAAAGATTTTCGGGGAAACAAATTTGTATATTTCATCTGCCATTTGTTGCTTTAAAACCGCAGTAAGAATTGTTTTGCCCGTTTCAATCAAGATAGAATAAACGCCATGATTATAAAGTTTGGAAAACAAATCTCTAAAATTTACAAATTCAATAGGTACAACGTTTTTCGGGAAATCTCTTTCAAAATTATTGGTAGCAAGAAAAACTCTTGTGCTATCATCCTTAAAAACCTGATAATCAAAGGAAATTTTACCATGTCTGTCTATAATAATCCTCTCAGGCGACCTTTCTCCCTTAATTCTGCAGGTAAGTGCCGGATTATCAGCCAAAACGGTCCCCGAACCGCTTAAAATTCCAAAATGTTGTGCCCTTAGTCTTTGCACATAATCTCTGGCTTGCTCACCTGTTATCCACTTGGACTCTCCACCTTGTGTGACAATTTTTGAATCAAGGGTTGTTGCAATTTTTACGGTCACATAGGGCAGTTTTCTTGTAATGTTTTTTATAAAAACTTTATTCAGCTCTTTACACTTCTGCTCTAAGACTCCTACTGCGACTTCAATCCCCGCATTTTTTAATTTCATTACACCCATTGAACAAACAAGAGGATTAGGGTCATATGTTCCAATTACTACTTTTTTAAAGCCTTTTTGAATTATTAAATCCGCGCATGGCGGGGTTTTACCCTGATGAGCACAAGGTTCAAGGTTAACAATAAGAGTTTTATCCGAAAAATCAATATCTCCGGCATTTTCTACAGCATTAACCTCAGCATGGTTTTCGCCAAATTTTTTATGCACACCCAAAGATACTATTTTATCTTCATTTTCATCATATACAATTGCTGCAACCATTGGGTTTGGAGCAACATCAAAACGATACTTTAGCGCCTCGTCAAGGCAAATTTGCATAAGCTTTTCGTACTTTTCCATCATATTAACCCGCCATATTCTCCATAATTTTTATTACCGCCGGATATAATATAACTATAAACAATGCCGGCAAAAGAAACAATATCATAGGAATTGTCATTTTTGTACTTGCACTTTGCACAAGCTCCTCTATCCTTTGTTTTTTTCTTGTTCTTAGTGTATCGCAATAAACCCTCAAGGACTGCGCAACACTTGTCCCCATTTTTTCCGATTGAATAAGCATTGCACAAAAAGATTGTAAATCTTGGGTATTGACTCTTTTTGACATATTTTTAAGCGCATCCTCTCTTGAAAGTCCTGACATTACATCTTTTGAAAGACGGTTAAATTCAAAACTGACTTCTTTTGAAAGCTCGCTGAACTCTTGAGCTACTTTTTCTATTGCACTGTCAATACCAAGACCCGCCTCTACACAAACTGAGAGCAAATCAAGCGCATCGGGGAAAAATTTAGTAAACTCTCTTTGTTTTTTCTTTGTTAAATTTACAATTCTATATTCAGGATACTTATATGTCAAAAAGCAGACTATAATGACACAATAAAGAGTTATAGTGTTAAATGAAAAAAACAAGATAACAGCAGAAAATACAACAACTATCAAAAGCGCCAAAAGCCTTTGGCTTTCAAATTCTAAAATATCGTCATCGCTCGAGGCGACACCATATGAATACAAAAGCGAGTGCAGCTTATTTTTCATGACACTGTTTGCAATATTCTTGATTGAAATCGGTTTAAGGATATGTGCTAAATTTGCAAAAATACGTTTTTTTCTGACACTGCCGCTTGTTTTTTTTAATCTTTCGCGCAAAAAATTATCCTGCGTGTCGCTAATTATAAAAGCAACCCAGAAAGCCCACAATCCTAAAATAATCGGTATTATTTCAAGCGGCAAATTCTTCTCCTTAAATCTCTATAGTCATTATTTTCTTAATCATATACACTCCTGTCAACAAAAGCGAAACCGACAACAAAAGCGCGGTATTGCCCTGATCTGTGTCCAAAAGCGGCTTCATATAATCAGGTGAAAGTACAAATAAAATCCCTGCAATTATTGGCGGAACGCACACAAGCATAAGACCCGAAAATCTTGCTTGGGCAGTTTGGGCCTTTAGCTGGCCTGCCATTTTAAAACGCTCTCTTATAGTATGAGCCAGCCCGTCAAGAATTTTTGCCAAATTGCCGCCTACCTCTCTTTGCAAGATTACTGCGGTTATAAAAAATTTCAAGTCAATATTGTTAGGCATTGTTTTTGAAAGTGATGTTATTGCAAGCTTTGCGTCCGAACCGACCGCAATTTCATCCAACGCCGTTTTAAAAACCCCCGAAATTGGCATGGTCATCTCTTTTGTTATAACTTCAAAAGCACTGTATATGGAATGTCCCGCGCGAAGTGAGTTAGAAAGCAAATCAAGAGCATCCGGCAACTGGCGCGCAAATGCTTCATTTCTTTTAACCGTTTTTGCTTTCAGCACACTGTATGGTATAAAAAGACCAATTGTGCAAAGCGGCAAAAGCTTTGGTACGGTAAGTATTAAAACCGCAACAAAAGGTATTGTACACATAAAACTCAATATTATAAATGTATCAACCTCCATATTTACGCCTGAAAGCGAAATCAAGCTCCTGATTCTTTCCGTCAGTCGTAAATTACTGAGTTTTTGTGCAAAAACCTTGTAGCGAAAATTATTGTATAAAAATGATAACTCATCATCTTTAATCTTTGATGAATTACCCAAAACATGACGATTTTTTAGCTTTTCCAGTCTTTTTTGGAGTTGTAACTGTTTTGGAATTCTTATAGAAAAAATATTCACAAGCAGCAAAAAAGTTAAAAATCCAAGCAGCAAAGACGCAAAGAGTGAACTCATCTTTTTAGCCTTTTTAATAAATCCACATTCAAGGTTGTACCTTTTACTATTTCATCACGAGTTTTATTAGCAGCAGCAACAGGAGTAGATGGCATAGGACTTGTATTGCCGTTCTTTGTCAAATAGGTGTGCCTGTAGCTTTTGTCAAAAATCTGCGGATTAATTTCAATACCTTTTGCAACAATTTTATCTAAAAACTTAGGGCGAATTCCTGTTGAAGAATGCATGCCCATAACCTTATTAACACCTGTGCCGGTTTGTTCCCAGACAAAAATATCCTGCATGGTGATAACATCACCCTCCATGCCAACTATTTCGGACACTTTTGTTACTTTTCTTGTACCATCCGAGAGTCTTGAAACCTGAATAATAATATTTATAGCAGAAGCTATCTGGCTTTTTATATTTCTCTCCGGTAAATCAATTCCCGAGAACATTACCATTGTTTCAAGTCTTGAGAGTGCATCTCGCGGAGAATTAGCGTGAAGCGTGGTAAGCGAACCGTCATGACCTGTGTTCATAGCTTGCAACATATCAAGAGTTTCAGCGCCGCGACACTCACCTATTATTATTCTGTCAGGTCGCATACGCAAGCTGTTTATTACCAAATCTCGAGCACTTACTTGTCCTTCACCTTCTATGTTAGCCGGACGAGTTTCCAGTCTTACAACATGTTCTTGCTGCAAAGCAAGTTCTGCAGAGTCCTCTATTGTAATTATGCGTTCAGTATTTGGAATTTTTGCCGATAGACTGTTTAAAAGTGTTGTTTTACCTGCACCTGTTCCGCCGCTTATTACTATATTCAACCTTGCAGCAACCGCAGCCTCCAACACTTGCGCTATTTCAGCAGACACAGAACCCCATTTTAAAAGACTTTCCATTGTACCGCTATCAGCACGAAAACGCCTTATTGAAAGAGAAGGTCCGTCAATTGCAAGCGGAGGGATAATGGCATTTACCCTCGAACCGTCAGGTAAACGCGCATCCACCATTGGCGATTTTTCGTCTATTCTTCTGCCAACTTTTGACACTATTCTCTCTATAATATTTCTTAAATGATGATTATCTTTAAAAGTAATTGATGTTTTATAGAGTTTTCCGTTTTTTTCAACATAAACATTCTTTGCACCGTTCACTAAAATATCACTTATAGAAGGGTCTGCTAAAAGCGGGTCTAGGGGTCCAAATCCCTTTGCCTCCTGTATAATCTCACGTATAAGCCTGTCACGCTCAATTTTATTTAGAGGGATTGAGCGAAAGTTTGTATTAATTTGATACTCTATAAACTGTCTTATCAGATTTTTTTGTTCATTATCGTTATACTGACTCCAATCCGGAGTTGTATTTACCTTATCCACAAGCAAACCATGGAGTTTTTCTTTAAGGTCACTAAACTCTTTACTTAAAGGCACATCGCCCATAAAAGCACCCAAGTCTGCCCCATCTGTTAATTCGGCCTTTTTTGCACTGTTATTTAATCTATCTTTAAGTGACAATTACTTTTTCTCCTTTTTTTTGAATAATCCCAAAAAACCTCTCTCGTCTTGCTTTGTTTGCTTTGTTGCACTATAGGTATAATTATCCGACAAAAGTGCAGCAAGCTCTCTAAAGGCTTTTGCAATATTTGACTGGTGATTCAAATCACTGACAGGCATACCCTTATTCATAGCGTTAATTATAGCAAAATAATTGTTTGGTATTTTGTAATATACGCTATGTCCCAAGACATCTTCAACATCTTCTATTTTTATCTCGTCATTTTCCATGTATCTGTTTACGATAAGTTTGATTTTGTCTTTTTGATAACCAAGACGTTTAAATAAATCAAAACATCTTTGACAATTTCTGACAGATGGCAGATTTAAAACCGCAATTAAAAGAATTAAATCCGAATTATCCAGAGCAGTTATTGTTTTTCCGTCAAAAGAACTTGTAGTATCAATAATAACGTATGAAAAAACACTTCTTAAAACATTTATAAGTGTTGTAATATTTTCACTTGTGATAACTTCCGCTTGCTCCAAATCCGGAGGATCGGCAAGAACGTACAGGGAGGTGTCTTTGTATTTTTCAAGCGTTGAGAGTAAGAATGTTTCATCTATACGTTCTAAATTATTTACAACATAAGAAGTATCAAAAGCCGGATTTAAGTCCAGAAAAGTTGTTATATCGCCCATTTGAAAGTTTAAATCAACAAGGGCAACTTTTTCTTTTGTAAGATTTGCAATTTCAACAGCTAAATTTGCGGCAATTGAAGTTTTACCCATGCCGCCTTTATTTGAAAATGTAGTTATAACTTTACACTTTGTAGTATCGTTAATGTTTCCCAAGATAAGGTCTTTTATTTTTTCAACAGAGTCAATAAAATCTGATTCTATCAACGGTTTTACAAGGTATTCTCTTGCGCCGGCCCGAAGTGCTTTTATAACAGTTTGAGAATCCATATCATAGGAAATAACAACTATTTTCGCGTTTCTTAAATTTTTGGAAATTTTAACTATAATATCAAGTGTTAATTGGGTACGTTGAGAAATATCCACAATAATAAGGTTTGGATGCAACTCTGATATTTGAGCATACGAATTTATAGCGTCGTCAAATTCACCTATTATGTTAATGTCTTCCACTTTACCAAGATAGCTCCTTATAAGCTCTCTGCTTACAGGATCTGATTCTATTATAACTGTATCTATTTTTATACTCATAATGCTTCCTGAATACTGTCTAATATAGGTGCGTCAACTATTCTTGGCGTAATAAATATCATAAGTTCTGTGTCATCTTTAGCATCCTCTACCGTTTTAAACAACACACCAATTATCGGAATATCTCCCAAAAACGGTACCTGATTGTTTGCTTTGGAACTTGTATTTTTCAAAAGCCCTGCAATAACAAGCGTTTCACCATCCATAAGTTCTACCGTTGTTTCAACTTTTCTCGTTTTAAAACCCGGTATCACAACAGAATTCTGAGTATCTACAACACCTGCAGCGCGGTCAATTTCGCTGACCTCAGGCGCAAGTTTAAGTTTTATTCTGCCTGTTTTTTCCATAATTGTCGGAGTAAAGTTTAATATGACGCCTGTTTTTTTAAACTCATAAGCAATTTGCCCGTATTGCCCCATATCAGATGGAACAGGAACTTCATTACCCACGTTAAAACTTGCCTCCTCACCATCTACAGCAAGCAATTTAGGTTCAGCCAAAATCTGAGCGTCGCCTTTTGTTTCGGCAGCCTGCAATTCAAAAGCTATATCACCTGCTTTGTTGGAAAAGAAGTATTTTACACCGTTATCCACAAGGACGCGAGAAAACTTACCCAAAGGAAGTGCGTCTGTAGCAAAACCTCCGTTACCCGAGATTGAGCCTCCCGCTTGTTGATATTTTGAATTATTGCCTATAGAAAATCCCGTACCCAAGTTTCTCGTAAAGTTTTTTGTAACTTCAGCTACTTTAACTTCCAAAAGGACTTGTTTAGAGGCACTTTCTGTCATATCAACAAGGTTTATGTTGTAAGCTTTTGCAAGGTCGTTTATTTTCTTTCTTGTTGCGGTTGTACTTATTTTTCCTGATAAAACAGCACCGTTATTATTAAAAATTATAGAAATATTTTCATTTGGTGCAATATAATCAACTGCCTTTAAAAACTCGTCCACATCCTGCCTTACGACAAGGTTATAAAACACAGGAACATTGTCTGCACCCCAAAATATAAGGCTTGTTGAGCCGGCTTTTTTACCGTTAACCATAAGCTGCTTAGAGCTCAAAATGATAATATCCGCCAAATTCGGGTCTGCTATGGAAATTCTTTTTACAGGTGTATCAAAATTTAAAATTTGAGTTTTGCCTACAACTCCGTACAGTTTTTGGTTTCCATCGTGTATTGCGTTGTTAACCATTGTAGATTCTAAAGGTAAAGAGTTCTCATTCTCCCAAGGGGCACTAACGTTTGAGGATGCGTTTTCAACACCTCTAAAGCCATCTGATGCGTAAGCTTTAGCAAAAGCAAACAAAGTTAAAAATATAAAAGAATATATTAAAAATTTTCTAAACATATTAAACATTAGCGGGGCGCCCCCACGATTACTTTTTTATCACCGGAAATAAATTCTATTTCTTCCTCATCTTTAACTTCTGATTTAACAACAGGGACGTCATCTTTTGATTTTGCAGACTCCTTTTTACTTGAAACAGCGGCCTTTGGAAGCTCATCAGGGGTAATATCCGAGATTTCAATTAAGTTATCAGGGGCTGATGAAGGCATTGTTTCAACAGGCATTTGAGGAAGTTTTGCAAGTGCCCCGCCGAATTTATACCCCGTTCTTTCATTTTTGTTCCTTTGAATTATAACGGGAGTATCAGAACTTATTGCACCTACAAAAGATGCGACGTCTTTGTCTTGTATTTCAAGCATAACAAATTTTTGTTTGCTTTCTGAAATATCAACAACATTCAAAACTCTCACGTCTTGGGCAAATACCGTACTTTTTGAGAAATAAATGTCAACATGGGCGTCTTGCACAACATACGGGGGGAAATTTTCAAGACGCATAGAAACTGCGCGGAAACCCCTCTTTGGTTCACTTTGTTCTATTTCGGAATTAAGAGCCTTAAAGTACCCTTTTACAATGGGGGAATCAGCCTTAATGTCTTTTGAAGCGCTAAGACCGGTTATTTCAGACACATCGGTAATGGCACCTTCTATTTCAATTGGAAACTGCTTTGTTATAAGGTTATCGGCACTCATTACCTCGCCTTTTTTAATGTCAACTTTTGCACTGACATAGTAATTTTTCTTTATGGGAACGCTTTCGCTTGCTTGAGCCATTTTTTTGAGATTTTCATTTTCGATTTTCAATTTTACAATAACCTGATAGGAGGCAGCAGCAATTGCTATGCCTACTATTACGGAAATTATAAGTTGATTTCTATTCTTTTTTAACCTCATAAACTCGCAAGCTTCCGCTTATATTCTACATTATTTTATACAATAAGAAAAATCATTAAGTTTCTTTACATGATGGAATATTTTCTCTTAAAAATCCAATCAGGTTTTTAAGAGCATTTTGCGCAATGTCTTTTTTTATCTCCACTCTTGTATTTAAACACTCGTTTTGATTTATTAAAGATTGAAATTTTACCACTTTTATAACAGGCTTATCTGATTTTAAAATTCCATATCCCATATAACAAAGTCCCACAGGCTTTTCTTTTGAGCCTCCCGTTGGCCCTAATATACCTGTTGTTGCAAGTGAAACGGGAGCATAATTTAAAAGCCCCAAAGCCATTTGATAAGCTACCTCATAACTCACCGCACCAAGAGTATCAAGTGTTTGTTTTTTTACCCCCAAAAAACGAGTCTTTGCAGCATTTGAGTAGGTTACAAAGTTCTGTTCTATATAAGCACTTGATCCTGAAATATCAGTAAGGTAAGAACTGACCAGACCGCCCGTACAGGACTCTGCACAGGCGATTTTTAAATTATTTTTTATTAAAACCTCTTTTATCTCCTCCAAAACTTCCATTTAAAACTCCTAAGAAACAGGAACATCAAGCGGTTCAAGAAGAATTATGTCAAAAATTATTCCCTGATCAATTACCACATCCTGACCTTTTCTAAACAGGTCAATCACACTGTCGCCTACAAGATATACGCCACCCCCTATAGTACCGCCTATGGCAGCAAATGGTGTTACAAGAAACCTTCCGCCGCTAAAGAGTTCATCTCCTGATTTTATACCCCATTTTGTAGTGTCTGAAATTATCTTGCCGCTTTTTTTTGCGTTTCTTTTAAGTTCATCCCAATAATTTCCGCCACCTGAGATTGCGCCGTCGGGAAGAATTTCAAAATTAGAACATACTGCAGCTTTAATCGGCAGTTGTTTTCCCTGAATGCTTACCACATGGTCAAAAGTTAAATACAAAAGCGCACTTCTTGACAATCTGCCAGTTGCTTTATATTTTTCAACCGTACCCCTTACAAGAGAGCCTGACGGCAGAACAGTTTTGCCGTCAATATTAATATCATGGGTCAATCTTGCACTAAACATATCCCCTTCTTGCATTTGAGCGGTTGAAAGAGGCTCAACCATAACAAGATTAAGCTTTGTACCTTTTGGAATTCTTTTAGTTGTAATGTCTGCCCTCATTTGATAAGCAAATGCAACGGGCAAAAGCATAAGTACGCTTGCAAAAAGTAAGCAAAAAAGCTTTTTCATTATTATTCCTCCGTAGTTTTTAAATCTCTGACATTGGTTTTGCCAAACTTGGCACTTAGGTCATCTATATGATGAACAATGTAGTAAAAAGGCTCCAAATCCCTCTCGGACAAGTCAATCATAGCCCCCCAGTCACTTCTGCCATGGTGAGCCGCTATCATTTTTGCAATGTTTTTAAAACCTTCGTTCATACAAAGTGTATAACCGTACTGAGAATGGCTAATCCAGTCTTTTTTAAATTCTTCACTATAGTCTATAAAGCCTGTTTCGGTGTTTATTTTGTATTCGAAAATTTTACCTATATCATGTAAAATACAAGCCGCATAAAGTTCTTCCTCATCTACCCTGTTATTAAGTTTGGGATAAATAATCTTTGCAAAGTCAAGACATTCAAGAGTATGCACAAGTAACCCGCCTATATAATTGTGGTGCATTGCCTTTGCAGCGGGTGCAACCAAAAGTGCCTGTTTGTCCTTTTGCAAATTTTGCAAAACAAAATCTCTCAGTTTTTCGTTTTTAAACGTTTGCACAAAAGAGATAAGAGCCTCGTATTTTTGCTCCCTCTGAGCTTCATCCAAACCGCACAGAGCTTCCTCTACAAGCTTCATGTTATTAATCAGGCAGTTATTGAATTTTTCATTATAGCTTGCAGTTACAATTTTTATTATATTGCCTGTTTTAAATAACTTTTCTTCGAGCCTGTTGAGAGTTTCCTCCCAAAGTATACAATTTAGAACGGACATATCATCAACATTTCTAAGTTGCATCTTGCCCATTTTGGTGCCGGCTTTTGTATCCCCGACTATAAAATTCAAAACTTCGTAATTTGCATCTAAATCTAACATGGCACAATTTTATTACAAATATTGTTTTTTGTAAAGTTTTATTAAATAACCCTAATCACTTTTACCCGTAAGCTTAACAAGGGTTTGATTGTTTATTTCTCCGCCTATTAACATAATAATAGAGGTGTAATAAAGCCATACCATTAAAATCGCAAAAGTACCAATTGTGCCGTAAACTCTGTTGTATGTGCCAAGTTCATTTACATACAGTGAAAACAACCATGAACCCAGCAACCAAAATACACAGAAAAATAAAGCCCCCGGGACAACACTTTTCCTTTTAACGGAAAAATCACGCGCAGGTAAAACGTAGTAGTTTATCATAGCGAGTATAAAAAGCATTAAAAAAGCAAGAGGCCAGCGACCTATAAGAAGGGTGTGGACGATATTTTGGGGCATATGAACATGCTCTGCCACAAAATTTAGAATCACCTTACCAAAAATAATTAAGTTAACCGATATAAAAAAGAAAAAAGTATTTACAAAGACCATTAAAACAGACAAAAGTCTTGTTTGTATAAAACTCCTGTTTTCCTGAATTTTATTTGCACGATTCAGACCTTTTATAATCACTGCTATTGCATTTGAAGTCAAAACAAGAGTAACAAGAAAACCGACTATAGCCATAGTTCCGCCGTTTTGAAAGAGTATTACCTCCCTTAATACACTCTGCAGCAAATCCGCAACCGCATGCGGGGTAAAAACCGAAATAAAATAAATCACTTTATCTACAAAAAATTTCTTGCCAAGCCAACCAAAAACAGCCATTAAAAAAAGCATAAAAGGAAATATTCCCAAAACAAGCATAAAAGCCATCTCGGATGCCATGCCGGGAAAATCCTCGTTTATTATAGATTTTTTTAAATTTATTACATATTCCTTTAAAAGTTTAATCATAAGAACTGCTAAAGATATTTCTTTACTTCACTCAATATACACTCGATAGCCTCATCCAAAGGTTTTTTTATACTGCAACCTGCAGCTCGCGAGTGTCCGCCGCCGCCAAATTTTTTTACTATTTGTGTCACGTCTTTTTCTTTTGAGCGCATTGAAACTTTTAGAGCGTTTGTGCCGTTTTCCTTTACAACAAACGCAAACTCAACAGGCTTTAGTGAACGCAAAACTTCGCAAATTCCCTCTGTATGTTCATCTTTTGCACCAAATTTTTGCATATCGGAATTTTTTACCGTTGTATAGGCAATTTTATCGTCGCATTCAAACTTTGCATTTGAAACACAATGTGCCTGCAGCATTATCATGGCTTTTTGCTTTTGTTCGTAGCATTTTTGCGCAATTTCCGAGCTGTTAACACCCAGTTTTAAAAGATTTGAAACAATCGCAAATGTTTCGCTTGTGACAGTTTCATATTTAAAACAACCCGTATCTGTCAAAATTGAGACATAAAGGCAATTTGCCATCTCAAGAGTGATTTGTTTTTTTTCTTTTTCAAAAATTTTATACAATACCTCGCCCGCGCTTGAAATTCCGCCCATAACATAATTATGGTCTGCAAAGCCTTTGTTTGTCTTGTGATGATCAATATTTAGAGTAACTTTTGCGCTGTTAAAAATTTCGCGCGCGTTTTCGACAATCCTGTCAATTGATGCCACATCAACACAAATAACCGTATCATAAATATTTTTAACGTCATCAAGAGTCTTTGCAGAGTTAATGTATGGCAGAAAAGAATAGGTATTTGGAAAATTTCTGTCTTTGTTCACTTGTAAAAGTATATCAGCCTTATCACCAATATAAGATTTAAGAGCACAGGCGCTACCCAGTGTATCCCCGTCAGGATTAACATGAGTAATAATCAAGATTTTTTTTGCCTGCTCTATAAATTCAAAAATTCTTTTTGTCATGTTGAAAGATTATCACAAAAAATTATTTTTTAAAAAGCTCTTTTTATACTTTTTATATCAACTACTGCGCCAAAATGGGAATTCAGGTAAGAGTAGCTGTTTTTAAGCTCATATGCATCTTGCGAATTAAGCATTTTAAGTGCATTTTTAAAAAGCTTAAGCGCACTTTTAACCTTATTTATACTCAAAAGCAAATCTATTTTTAACCTGTAGAGCGAGTACATTTTTTCACTTTCATCCAAATTTACCTTGAGTGCACTTTTCTCACAGAAATCCAGTGCGTTTTTATACTCACCCTTCTGAAAATAACAATAGGCAATTTTTGACGCAACTTCAAAATCATCAACTCCGCCCTCATACAGTTTTTTCCATATTTCAAGCGATAAGTCTATCTTATCTTCCAAAAGAAAAATACTTCCTTTCAGCTTTAGTGACTTTACATGTGTCGGGCACAAATTCAGCGCATAAGATACATATTTTTTTGCCTTTTTGTTATCTTCAATGTAAAAAAAGGTATCATATGCAATTTTATAGTACTTTTCCGCCAAAAAATTTATAACACTCATAATATCCATTAATTAATTCAAAGCTGTATAAAATCATTGTATTAAGAGTTAAACGCTCGGGCTAGTATATTTTTTTAAAGGGCTCGAAAACATGATTGGGAGCAAATTAGCCATGAAATTACAAAACGTTACATTTGCGGCATGAACATTAAATAAAATTTGCGCTATAATTATAGAAATTGTTTTTTTGAAATATTATTTGGTTGGAGGGAAAAAAGTGAATTCGCTTAGCGAGAGTGCAAATGATTCGGAATTGTCATTATCGAAAAATGCCGTTAAGGTACTTGAGAGAAGGTACTTAAAAAGGGATTTAAACGGAGAAGTTATAGAAACTCCAAAAGATTTATTCCACAGGGTTGCAGATACAATTGCAAGTGCAGACAAGGAATTTGGAGCGAGCGAGGAGGAAATTAAAAAAACCGCGCAAGAATTTTACGAAATGATTGCAAATTGTTATTTTATGCCCAACTCTCCGACTTTAATGAATGCAGGCAGAGATTTGGGGCAATTGAGTGCTTGTTTTGTTCTTCCCGTTGAAGATTCGCTGGAAGGTATTTTTGAAACAATTAAAAACACTGCCCTAATTCACAAATCAGGCGGCGGCACAGGTTTTTCCTTCTCAAGATTAAGACCTAAAAATGATGTCGTGCACTCGACTATGGGTGTTTCATCAGGCCCTGTTTCTTTTATGGAAGTATTTAACGCCGCAACGGAAGCCGTTAAGCAAGGCGGTACAAGACGCGGTGCGAATATGGGTATTTTAAGAATCGACCACCCCGACATTTTAGAGTTTATACACTGCAAAGACGATTTATCAAAACTGAACAATTTTAACATTTCAATTGCGGTAACCGATGAATTTATGAGAGCAGTGGAAGAAAACAGAGATTTTGAACTCATCCACCCCAACACAAAACAGTGTGTAAAAAAAGTAAATGCAAGAGAAATTTTTGACATAATCACAAAAGGTGCTTGGTCATCAGGCGAACCCGGGATTATCTTTATAGACAGAATTAATGAGGATAACCCGACACCTGCCTTGGGTGAAATTGAATCCACCAACCCATGCGGAGAAGTTCCGCTTTTGCCTTATGAGGCTTGCAACTTAGGCTCAATAAATCTTGCAAAAATGATTAAACAAAACCACGCAGGCGGATTGGATGTTGACTGGAGCAAACTTGCAAACATTACAAGAAAAGCAATTCATTTTCTTGACAACGTAATTGTTGTCAATAATTATCCTCTGCCGCAAATTGCTGAAATGGTAAGCAACATAAGAAAAATAGGCCTTGGTGTTATGGGTCTTGCCGATATGCTTATGCAACTTGGCATTCCTTATAACTCTGAAGAAGGTTGCGCCCTTGGAGCTAAGGTTATGGAATTTATTGATTACCACTCAAAAGCTCAAAGTATTAATTTAAGCGAACAAAGAGGCAAATTTAAAGGTTTTGACGAAAGCGTTTATGCAAGAGAAAACTACCTTTACAATAAATACAAAGGCAAAAGTGCAGGTGTAATAATTGATGAGATGTGGGCTGATTTAGACAACAGAATTGCAAAATCAGGCATTAGAAATGCAACTACAACCTGCATTGCCCCCACAGGTACAATTTCAATGATAGCAGGCGCATCAGGCGGTATTGAGCCATTGTTCGGCTTGGTATTTAAGCGCAATATTATGGACGGCACAATACTTCTTGAGGTTAATCCTATTTTTGAAAATTATGCAAAAGATCATGGGTTCTACAGCGAAGAACTGATGGAAGAAATATCAAAAACAGGCTCAATTGCACATATAGATGGAATTGATGAACAAACAAAGAGAATTTTTGTAACGGCACATGACGTTTCACCTGAGGCTCATATTATGATGCAAGCAGCATTCCAACTGCACACAGATAACGCCGTTTCAAAAACAATTAACTTTGTTGAAAGTGCAACTGTTGAAGATGTCGCAAAAGCTTATATGCTGGGCTTTAAGGCAGGCTTAAAAGGTTTAACGGTTTATCGCAACAACTCCAGATGGTCACAACCAATGGTCGTGGATAAGGTAAAAACAAAAGAAGAAAAACAAGCCGAAATGATGGCGTCAGCCGGTGTTCCCAATGACGGCGGCGTTGAGCCGACGGAATGGAACACTACGCAAGCGTCAGCCGGTGCGATAGGGGCAAGCGGTGAGCTTGACCCGAGCACTACGCAAGCGTCAGCCGGTGTGGTTAATGACGGCGGCGTTGAGCTAAACAATACACAAAATACACTAAATGATAATCAATCATCTTGGAGTTCATCTCCTGCTGCAATAGGTGCTCCAAGTATCGCTCCGGATCAAGGTGTTAACATACCTTCTTTTGGAGAACATAAACAGGTGGAAACTGTAGGGGAGAGAGTGGATGAAAACGGTGTAACACTTAAAACCGTTGTATGTCCCGAATGCGGCAACTCAATAGAGATGGCAGAAGGCTGCTTTATTTGCCTTAACTGCGGATACTCAGGTTGCAGCTAAAGCTTGAGCGGTATTCCCGTTGCGCTAAGTCATAGCACGCCAACGGAAATACTCACCGGCTACCAACTTTTTAAGCCGGCAAATTTGCCGGCTTTAAGTTTTTTGAATTAAAATAAAAATATGCACAAACTTTTTAACAGTTTAAAAATGAAATATGATGCGCTCTTGTTTCGACAGCTGAACGACACAAAATCACCTCTTAGGGATTTTAAGATAAAAATCGAAACAAAGTGTCTTGTGCTCTCACCATACCCCGGCTGCGAAACAATAGGGATGGGAGGGCTTATTGCTCAATATCCGAAAAACTTTGAAGTTTTATCACTCACAAACGGTTCATCTTTAATTAAAAATGTCAGCAGAATTGAGGCAACAAATATTAAACGGGAACAGTTCCATCAGGTTATGAAACTTGCTCGAGTCAGGGGTTATAAAATTTTTGACATAAATTCCGGTGAACTTAAAAACGAATATAAGAAATTTTCAAAAATAGATATCAGCGAGGCCGATTTTATTTTTATTCCAAACCCGCTTTGCTGCGACAGTGATACCGTAGCTCTTGTTGAACATTTCAGAAAAATTTTAAAGACAAACGAATACAAAAAAACTCTGCAAATATACTTTTGGGAGGACAAAACAACTCTTTCAAACATTAACTACTGTGCAAACATAACAAATATTACTTCTGTTAAAAAAGAAATGCTTGAAAAGTACTATCCAAACAATGAAAGACTAATAAGCGCAGTTATGGGGCTTAACAAATTCCGCGCGCTTGAGGTAAATGCAGATTATGCAGAGTGTTTCTGCTGTCTTTGCGCAAAAGATTTTTTAAATTTTCCTCTGTTTCAAAACTAGATGGATAATTGTCTTATAAGCTTTTTGTTGTATAATTCTATTGTTAAACAAAGGAGAAAACTATGGACAAATACGTATGCACAGTTTGCGGTTGGGTGTATGACCCGCAAGCAGGCGACCCTGCTAATGACATTGCCCCCGGCACTTCTTTTGAAAATTTGCCTGATGACTTTTTATGCCCGATTTGCGGCGTAGGCAAAGACCAGTTCACAAAAGAATAAACTTTTAATTTTACGGCTGCAGCAATTTGTTGCAGCCTTGATAATATAATGTATACATAAGAAGCAACTCGCACAACAATGAAAAAGGATATTTTATTATGAAACTGATTAAGGATGGCGTATATTACTGTGGCGTGGAAGATTTCGGAAGAAAAATTTTTGACCAGCTCATACCTCTGCCGCATGGAACAACATATAATTCATATTTTATTGAAGGAAGTAAAAAGAGAGCTTTAATTGACACGTCTTACTCTAAAACAATAAAAGAATTTATTGAAAATTTAAACGGTAAAGGCGAGTTTATAGATTATATAATCGCAAATCACGCCGAAGGCGACCACTCGGAGGCTCTTGTTAAAGTTCTTCAGTTAAATCCGAATGCAAAAGTTGTCACAAATAAAAAGTGCATGGATTTGTTGATTGACCAATACGCAATTCCTGAAAATAAATTTCAGATTATTAACGACGGCGATGAAATTTCCCTTGGAAACAAAACTCTGAGATTTCATCTTGCCCCTTGGGTACATTGGCCCGATACAATGTTTACACACCTTGTTGAAGATAACATTTTGTTCACCTGCGACTTTTTGGGTGCACACATTACCTACAACCAAGGACAATTTTACGCACAGGAAACTCAAGAGTATTTACTCAGCGCTAAAAGGTACTATGCTGAAATTATGATGCCTTTCAGACCACACTGCAAAAAATATCTTGATAAAATAAAAGAAATTAATCCCTCAATGATTTGCCCCTCTCATGGCGGAGTGTATAAAAACCCTGATTTTATACTTGACGCGTATTATGAGTGGACGGCAGATACACCAAAAAACAAAGTTGTAATACCTTTTGTTTCAATGTATCAAAACACTGAGCGCATGGTGGACAGATTAGCCGAAAAACTCAGGGAAGAAGGGGTTGAAGTACACAAGTTTGATTTAATATCCGATGACATTGGCGACTTGGCGGTTGAATTGGTTGACGCCGCAACAGTTGTCTTTGGTGCGTCCATGGTTCTTGCAATGCCTCATCCTTACGCATTTTTTGGAGTTTATTTAACAAATGCGCTAAGACCAAACGTAAAATTTATGTCAATTCTCGGCTCATACGGCTGGGGCGGCAATCTGGTCGGCAAAATTGAAGAAAACACAAATCTTCTGCAAGCACAAAAGCTTGACTATATAACGGTTAAAGGCAGAGCAAAACAGGAAGATTTAGAGCGTATTGACGCCTTGGCGCACACTATAGCTCAAAAACACAAAGAAATAGGCGCAAAATAAGATGAAAAAACTGAAACTGCCACCTGCACAAATTATTGAAGAAGCACAAAAAGAAGTAACAAAATATTTTGAGAAAATAGATAAAATTCGCGATTTTAACCAAGAAAAAGTCTTGCGTGCTTTTCAAAAAAATAAAATCGGCGAAGAACATTTCTACACCGTTACCGGCTACGGGCACGACGATATGGGCAGAGAAGCTCTTGACAATGTTTTTGCGGATGTTTTCAAGGCTCAAAAGGCAATTGTGCGCCCGCACTTTGTGTCAGGGACTCATACCTTGGCTTGCGTGCTTTTTGGTATTTTGAGATATCAAGATACCCTTATGTCTGTCGCAGGAAAGCCATACGATACGCTGGATGAGATAATCGGACATTCAAGAGAAGGCGATTACCCGCAATGTTCGCTAAAGGGTCATGGGGTTGACTACATCGAAGTACCCTTAATTGACGACACTCTTGTTGACTTTGGCGCAATTTCAAGAAGAATAACACCTAATACAAAAATGGCGCTAATTCAGCGCTCGCGCGGCTACAGCCTCAGACACTCAATTTCAATAGATGAAATAGAGCAAATTGTATTAACAATTAAAGAAAAAAACCCTAATACAATCTGCTTTGTAGATAACTGCTACGGTGAGTTTGTAGAGGACAGAGAACCGCTTGAAGTAGGCGCAGACATTATTGCAGGAAGTTTAATCAAAAACCCCGGCGGTGGAATTGTTGAGGCGGGCGGCTATATTGCAGGCAGAGCAGATTTAGTTGAAATGTGCGCAAATCGCTTAACTGCACCGGGGATAGGCACCCAAGGCGGCGCAATGTTCAATCAGACACGCGTTATGCTGCAAGGCTTTTTTATGGCGCCATCGGTAGTATCTGAAGCACACAAAGGCGCAAGACTTGCCGCAAAAGTCTTTGAAACAATAGGCTTTAAAACACATCCACGCTCAAGAGAAGATAGGACGGACTTAATTCAAACGATAAAATTTGAAAACCCCCAAGCTCAAGCAGCATTTTGCAGAGCATTGCAGAAATACTCTCCTGTTGAAAGCTACCTGACACCCATTCCTGACGGAGTCCCGGGGTATGAAGATAAGCTCATTATGGCAGGAGGAAGTTTTATTGAAGGCTCTACTCTTGAACTTTCGGCAGATGGCCCTGTGCGTCCGCCTTATGCCGTTTATATGCAAGGCGGTCTGAATTACGCCCATGTTAAAATTGCACTAAAAGGTATTCTTGAAGAATTGAGCGAAATTTAATTTTGCCCAAAGGCTTGAATAATTGCATCTGTAAGCTTTGACACCTGAATTACCTTAATATCAAGTTTACTGATTTTTTGGGAAATATTTTTGTTAACACAGGGAATTATTGCACACTCAAAACCAAGCTTTTGCGCCTCTTTTAAACGCTTTTCAAGGTTATCGACCGCGCGAATTTCACCCGATAAACCAAGTTCGCCGATAATTACGGTTTTATCCCTCAAAGGAATATCACGAGCACAACTTAAAACCGCAAGTGCCACGCCTAAATCGGCAGCAGGCTCAATAATATCAATACCCCCGATTACATTTATATAAACATCCTGTTTTGAAAGGTTAAGTCCAACTCTTTTTTCAAGAACCGCAAGGATTTGCAATAACCTGTTGTATTCAATTCCCCTTGCAACGCGTCTTGGGTTTGGGTATGGCGTAGAGCCTGTTAACGATTGAATTTCAAGCAATAAAACTCTTGTGCCTTCAAGCGTTGCAATAACGCTGCAGCCGCAGTTTGCACTCTCGGAAGGATTTAAAAATAACTCTGAAGGGTTTAAAACCTCGCTCAAGCCGTCATCTTCCATATTAAAAACCCCAACCTCGGAAGTTGTACCGAAACGATTTTTAATTGAGCGCAAAATTCGATAACTTTTGTACCTGTCCCCTTCAAAATTTATAACACAATCAACCATATGCTCCAAAACCTTTGGACCTGCTATATTTCCCTCTTTTGTAACATGACCGATTATGACCGTTGTTATATTTTTTTGTTTTGCAATGTGCATTAAAATATTTGTACACTCGCGAATTTGAGAAACGGATCCTGATGAGGATGTAATTTGAGAAGAAAAAACAGCCTGAATAGAGTCAACAACCAGAAACTCAGGCTTAATTTCATCAATTTGTTTAATAACCTCCTCAAGGCAATTTTGATTTGTAACATATAAACAATCGCTGTTTACACCAAGCCTCAATGCGCGCAATTTAACCTGCTCCGGCGATTCTTCCGCACAAATGTAGAGGGCACAAACAGGATTTTTATTTATATCTTTTGAACATAAATTTTTGCAAGTCTGCAAAATAAGGGTAGATTTACCAATACCCGGATCACCCGCCAAAAGTACAAGTGAACCTGCCACAAAACCGCCGCCCAAGACCCTGTCCAGCTCTTGCATATTTGTTTTAAGGCGGATTTTCTCGTCATTTTTAATGTCATTAATTTTTTGTGCACGAAGCTCAGAGTTCAAAACAAGACTTGGCGCGCTGTTTGACTTTAATTGCGGGGTATCTTGCACACTCTCCTCACAAAATGTTGCAAAATTACCGCAATCAGGACATCTGCCAAGGTAGGAAAAACTCTCATACCCGCAAGATTGACACACCCATTTTGTTTTTACTTTTGCCATATAACTATTTTAATCATCTGAAATTAATTCTTCAACAGATTTGTTTACTATTTTGCAAATTTTAGGGCAATAATTAAAGATAAGCTGTGTTTACCAGGCTCAACATTACTAATGTAGGCTTGAGATTTATTTTGTTTAACATGTGACATAGATGCCAAAACAAGTTCGGCATGACGGACTTTTTGTTACCCTGATAAGCCCCGCAACACTGAATGACCCTATCACCCTGAATGACCAGCCCTGTCACGCTGAATTTATTTGACTGCTTTTCTTGACGAAAGCGAAGCTGAGTCATAGAAAATGTCCTTACTCGGCAGGGTCTTATAAATTCTACTTACGCTGCGCTCACAAACAAAAAAAAAGGATCGGTTTCCCGATCCACTGTATTGCCATCACCAGTTAGATTGTTTTATCTTATCTTAGCTTTTTGTTGTAAATCTTATATCAGAGATAAAGCAATCGATGGTGATTGGTTAGCTTGCACCAACAATGATGCACTGGCTTGTTGCAAGATTTGATATTTTGTATAATTTGATGATTCTTCACCGATATCAGCGTCAACTATTCTTGATTTTGCGGCAAGCAAGTTTTCATTTTGAATATCAAGTGCTTCAACTGCAGATTCAAGCCTGTTTGTAATGGCACCTATTGTACCGCGTCTTGTTGAAATTTCTTTAATACCCGTATCAAGGTCATCTAATATTGCCCTAAATTCAGTCAAATCAACGATATCACTGACACCATCCGTAAATTTAATCGGGTTGCCTGCTCTACCTGTTAAGACAGATGTTGTAGCCTCGATAAACACTCCTGCTACCGTAATTGTATTTGTTGCCTCATCTGAGTTTGAACCTATTTGCAAAACTAAGTCGTCTGCACCGCCTGCGGGGAACAATTCAAACTCATTAAACTTGGCACCGTTTGAAATTCTGTCGATTTCGGCAGTTCTTGCAAGTACTTCATCTTCCATAGCTTTTACTTCATCATAGCTGTAACCGCCGTTCATAGCTTGCAATGTAAGGTCGCGTATTCTTAATAAGTGATCTTGTATTACATCTAAATTTCCCTCTGCTGTTTGCAGAAGATTTATACCTGTTTGCGCGTTATTTTGTGCGACAACAGAGCCTCTTTGTTGAGCTTCCAGCCCTTTTGCAATAACAAATCCTGCCGCATCATCCGCTGCTTGGTTTACCTTGCTGCCTGTTGTCAAACGCTCAACCGCTTTTGACATGTTTGTACTTGCAGAGTTTAAGTTTCTTTGTACTCTTAGTGAATCAATGTTTGTGTTTACAACAATAGCCATAGTGATGGACTCCTTTCAAATTGACGGTCTAAATCCATTTAGCCGTTTAAATCTAACTAATATGTGGGGATGTGATGGTTTAAAATAATTAATTGGCAATTACAATCTTTAAAATTCTTTAATGGTGATTGGTGATTGACTACATTGTTAATATACAAGTTTTTTGACCTGCTTAGAATTATAAAAAAGTTAGAATTTTGTCATACTCAGGTATAAAATTAAACGCAAAGATTAAATATTGTTAAATCTAAAAAATTAAATCTTTTATTGGACACAGGCTTGCAATATAATTATTTAACAAGAAAGGTAAATGATGTCACCTACTGCACAAGATAGACAAAAACGTGTTCCCCCGCACAATATGGAAGCTGAAAAGGCAGTTTTAGGCTCGATTTTAATAAATCCTGTCAGTATGAACAGGGTTGTAGATATTCTGGGGCCGGACTTTTTCTATGCGCCTTCAAACAGGCTTATATACGAGGCAATGTTTAATTTATACAATCAAAACAAGCCTCTTGACGCTATTAGCATAAGTGATTATTTCCTATCTAAAAATCAAATGCAGGACATTGGCGGCAGCGAATATTTAAGCGACTTAATGTCCGATACGATTTTGAGCTCCAACATTGAATACTACGCCAATATAATCAAAGAAAATGCCCTGAAAAGAAAACTTATAACGGCAGGTTCAAGCATTATAGAAGAAACATTCAGAAACCCCGAAGCTCAAGAGTCGCTTGAGTTTGCCGAGAAAATGATTTTTGATATTTCCCAACAAAAAACCTCTCAAGATATAGAGCCCCTTACAAATGTTCTGCTTGAGACCGTTGAAAAAATCGAGTATCGCTGTAACAATAAAGGCTCTTATACGGGCGTTCCAAGCGGCTATCATGACTTGGACAACATGACGGCAGGTTTTCAAAATTCCGACTTTATTATTCTTGCTGCACGTCCTTCTATGGGTAAAACGGCTTTTGCCCTTAACATTGCACAAAATATAGCTATAAGACAAAACGTTCCTGTTATTATATTTTCTCTTGAAATGTCAAAAGTCCAACTGGCACAGAGGGTTGTGTGTGCTGAGGCAGAAATTGACGCACAAAGGGTAAGAATGGGCGATCTGCAAATAAACGAATGGGAAAAAATGGGAGCAAAATTAAACGATTTGCACGCAGCTCCATTATACATTGACGATACAGCAGGCGTGAGCGTTTCGGATATTCGTGCCAAATGCAGAAGATTTAAGATGAAAAATCCCAACCTTGGTCTTATATTAATTGATTATTTGCAGTTGATTGAAGATAGAAGTTCAAACGACAGAAACCAACAAATTTCGTCTATTTCGCGCGGTTTAAAAAGTCTTGCAAGAGAGCTTGATGTGCCTATTATTGCGCTCTCACAGCTTTCGCGTAAAGTAGAGGACAGAACAGACAAACGCCCCATGCTCTCGGACTTGCGTGAATCAGGTGCGATAGAACAAGATGCCGACGTTGTAATGTTTATTTTCAGGGAAGAATATTATGACAAGGAAAATCCGGAACTTAAAAACAAGGCGCAGATTATCATAGCAAAACAAAGAAACGGCCCGACAGGAAGCTTTGAACTTATATTCCAAGGCTCTACAACTAAATTTAAAAACAAGGTTAACCCTAATTTGAGTTAGCTAAAAAAATGTTGATTTTTTATAAAATTAATGTTATTTTATTCTTAGGTTGTTAAGCGATTAGATAACCTTAGGGAGAATAACTTAAAGGATAGTCTGACTTTTAAGGTTTTACTGTTTAGCTTGATGACTTGGATGTTAGTTGAAGTGAAGTTTAGCTTTTAGCATTTAGGCATTTTGTGAAGTACAAGTTCAACAATAAGTATTTAAAAGATAACTCTAAACCCGGCAGTTGGCGCCGCGGTTACGAATACTTTCAAAAGGGTCAGGTAGAAGAAATTACCCTTAAAGATTCAACTGTTACGGGTAAAATTAAGGGTAATTACAAATCTTACTATGAAACGTCGATTAAGTTCAATAAAACCAGTGCAAAACCGACTTGCACCTGCCCTTTGGATGAGCCATGGTGCAAACACGCCGTTGCACTTGGTTTAGCTGCTTTAAAAAATCACATCTGGGATGAATTTTTGTATGAAAAATACGACATAACACCCGTTTTTGAAGACGAAGATTTACCTATGTGCGAAAATCCCCAAGGGGGCTATATTTTTCACTTTAACCCGAAAAGACGTCAAAATTTCTTTTCCATTTTGGTAATGGACAGAAATACAAAACGCGTAATAAGGGATTTGGAGGGCATTTTTAAAGCAGTTCTTGAAGCACAAAAAAATGACCCCAACTTTCAGCTAAACAATGCTCAAAAACTTGAAGCAATGATGTTTAAAATGCTTTTAAAGCAGTCAAGATTGGACAAAAAATCCGGCTGGTACGATGTTCAAATAAACAAATTTGATGAATTTTTCAAAATGCTCTCAAAAATGGAGGATGTAATTGACGCCAAGACTCATAAAAAAATACGTTTTGATAACGATGTTTGGAAATTATGCCTTGCAGTTAATATTTCATACGTTGGAAATGTGCTTTTATCGCTTTATTGGGAACGCCCCAACGGCAGCGAAATTTATCCCTTTGAAGAAATACGCTATTTTTCGCGCCAACTGAAGTGGGGAAGATATAAAGATGTAATTTTTCAAACGGACGCGCAGGTGTCTATTTTGCCGCAATACCTTACTAAAGCGTCATTTACAGACATAAAAGACGCCGAAGGCGGCAAGTTTATTTATGAAGAACTGCCAAAACTAAGAAAAATGATGAGCGTTTATTTGAGCGAAGAAATGGAAAAACTCGCCTTTGAAAAACGCCCGCCAAAGTGCATTGTAGAACTCAGCATTGATTATGATATGTCCCTTAAAGCCTCGCTTGACTTTGAATATGACGGCGTCAGGGTTCCTTATTCAAAGACTCCAAAAAGTCCCTATGTTACAATAAAGCAGCCTGAAAAAGACCTTTTGTATTGGGTTAAAAGAGATATGCAATTTGAAGAACGTGCATATCAAATGCTGCTTGCTTGTCGTTTTGCCCCCATGCAGACAAACAATCTTGCACTTGAGAAAGAATATGCAATTGACTTTTACAACTATTACATAAATAAAGCAGGTGAGGGCTGGGAATTTATAGAAAAAGACGACATGAGTATGTATAAGCTCAATAACAAGGGTTTTGAGCTAAAGGCAACAATTGACTTTATCGAAGAATCTACCGATAAATTTGAAATAGAACTCCATGGCGAAGTTGATGGCGAAATTATCGAGTTTGATAAAATTCAGGATTTGGTATACGAAGGCGCAAAATACTACAATACAAAAGGCAGAGGACAAGCGGCAATACCGGCTGATGATATTTTATCCCTTTTGAAATCCTTTAATACTTATGACGTTTACAAAAATGACGAGGACAAATTTATTGTCAAAACTTACCGCGCGGGCGTTGTTTCGGAAATGGAGTCAATGGGTGTAAAGCTCAAAATGTCGCGCAAATTTTCAAAATTTTGGAAAGAAATTTCAACTTTTTCAAATATGGAAAATACACCCCTGCCAAAGTCAACTGTTGCAACCCTCAGGGAATATCAAACAAAAGGTTACAGCTGGTTATGGTTTTTGTATAAATACGGGCTGAACGGCATTTTGGCAGATGACATGGGGCTTGGAAAAACTCTGCAAACCTTGACGCTTTTGCAAAAAGCAAAAGAAAAAGACGGAAAAGAGCCAACTTTGGTAATATGCCCGACATCGGTTGTTTTTAACTGGGAAAATGAGATAGAAAAATTTGCGCCAAACCTTAAATACCTTGTCTTATCAGGTGTTGAGCGAAAAACACAATTTAAAAATATTCCAAAATACGATGTTATAATTACATCCTACGCGCTTGTAAGGCGCGATATTGAGGAGCTTAAAAAACATGAGTTTCGCTATGTAATTTTAGATGAATCGCAAAATATAAAAAATGCGACTTCGCAAACTTCAAAAGCCGTTAAAGAACTAAAGGCAAGGCATAAACTGGCTCTTTCGGGCACGCCGATTGAAAACAGGCTGGAGGAACTCTGGAGTATTTTTGATTTTCTTATGCCCGGATTTTTATTTGACGCTAATGAGTTTAACTATCGCTATGTTAATCCCATTGTTGAAAAAGAGGACAAGGCTGTTGAAAGACGACTCAAGGGGCAGATTTTCCCGTTCATTTTGCGCCGTATGAAACGCGATGTTGCAAAAGATTTGCCTGACAAGATTGAATCCGTTGCATACTGTGAACTTACGGCAGAGCAAAAAGACCTGTATTTACAAGTTCTTGACTCAACTAAAGAGGAATTGTTTAAATCCATTGAAACAGTCGGACTTGAAAAATCCAGAATGTCCATATTCTCGGCACTTTTAAGACTGCGTCAAATCTGCTGCCACCCAAGGCTCTATGATAAAGAGGGCACTTTGGGCATAAATGAATCGGGCAAATTTGAACATTTACAGGAAATGCTTGAAGAAATTATATCCGAAGGGCACAGAATTCTTTTATTCAGCCAGTTTGTCGGCATGCTTGATATTATTAAATCTTGGCTTGAAACAAAAGGTATCAAGCATGAATACTTATCAGGCGCGACTAAAAACCGTCAGGAAGTGGTTGAAAGGTTTAATAATGACCCGACTATTCCTATTTTCCTTGTATCACTTAAAGCCGGCGGCACAGGGCTTAACCTTACAGGGGCAGATTATGTTATTCACTATGACCCATGGTGGAATCCCGCCGTTGAAGATCAGGCAACAGACAGGGCTTACCGTATCGGTCAGACAAAGAAAGTTTTTGTTTACCGCCTGATTACAAAGGGAACGGTGGAAGAAAAAATTCAAAGATTAAAATCCAAAAAACGCTCGCTTGTGGACAGCGTTATATCAATAGACAGAAATATCGCAAAAACACTTACATTCCAAGATATTAAAGATATATTCAGCGTTTAATTAATATCTCCGATGAGAATGTGCGAAAAACACTCCATTAACTCATCCAAATCCATTATTGTATAAAAAGAAGAATTAGAGGAGTCATAAACTCTGTAGGTGAGCTTGTTTGAGTTATATTGCGGCTCAATTACATATCCGTGGTTTTCTTGATTTTTTGCAAGTTTTGGCGTTTTTTTAGAGACACCGATAAAAATTTTATTTACAAAATTATTGGGATTAGAAAGTGTGCTAAGGACTATTTCACGACTTATAGGGACAGCTAAATTACAGCTTTTGCCAAAAATCCCCATTGATTTCATAAATCTCAGTGTAGAACCGCTTTTATCCCTGTAATAATCCGCACTGCTTTTATATTTAGGATAATAACTCGGCAAGCTTGTATTTACTTTATCTAAATCAATTTGATTAGAACTCACCTTTGTTTGTTGCTCAAGCTCTAAACCGTAAGCATATTCGAACATTTTAATACCTAAACACCCCTTTGCAAGCCTGAGATTGTCAACATCACTTGGTAATTGAGCGCAATTATATCTGTATTCACTACATCCGGAATTAAATTTTATCAAGACATCCTCTCCATCTTGCTTTATACTTGATAGAATTTTTTCCTTGCCTTCAGGTTTATTTATAAGGGCGCATAAAACCGCAAGAAGATAGCAGTCAGAGCTGAAATTTTGTGTGGTAATATATTTTTTTACAGACGGGAAAAGAGCTAGATACATGTTTGGTTCAATTTCCAATCGGATTATATCGCCCTTTGAGTTTTTCATAGAAATAAATTTATCGCCATTAACCAAGAAGACATCGCCGACACAGGATTTCTCAAGTGCCTCATTTTGATTTGTATAAATCCGTATTTGCGATTCCTTGTTATTCATCTCCTCTAAAATGCCTCTATTTACTTGCGGTTTATTTACAAGTTGCATAAAAATATCGCTGTCAATATTATTATTTCTTGCAAATTCAATCAACCTCAATATTTCTCGGGAATTTTTATCACCATTTAAAATAGCGCTGTAAAAATTTTTTAAATAAATTTCAAATTTTTTTGCATCAGGGAAAACGTCGTTAAAATATTTTATAGGGTCTAATGCAGGAGTAGATTTATGTTCAAATTTATCATTGCCTTGTTTGCCTTTGAAACTGAAAGGTTGTAAAATTTTTGTGCTACCGTTTAATAAAATGTTTCTGTTATTTGAAATGATTGCTACTTTCATAACGTAAAAAAACATCTTAAAGTTACAAATTGCCACAATATAAAGTTTAATTAAGCGCTACAACTTCAATGTCAAGTTTATCTCTAAATGCTTTTTTCAAATCATCTTCCAATTGCGGGTCATTTTTTACCCAAAGATTAGAGCTTGCAAGCATTTGCACTCTCTCGTCGTTATCGTCGGCAAAATCAATTAAAACAGGGTCCTCGCCTTTATATTTTGCAAGCACTTCTTTTAAATAAATATTTTCTTCAAAAGCTAAATCCTGATTATATCTTATTTTAAACAAATTCACCGTACCAATGGGCTTAATGTCTTGTATAATGAGGTTTATTTGCTCCTCGCGGTTTTGAATTTTTGCTTTTATTATGACCCTTTCTTCGCTATTCATATACTGTCCGCAAGCTTCAACGGTTTTTGGAAACATAACAACCTCAACTCGCCCTGTCAAATCTTCAATAATCCCTGTTTTCAAGAATTTTGAGGGGTCTTTTCTTGTAGCCTTTTGAACAACTTGGGATAAAAGCCCGCAAACAGTAACACTCTTATCGTTTTCAGGATTTTCCAAAATATCGCTTACTGTGTCAGTGGTAATGTATTTTAGAGTGTCTTTAATGGATGAAAGCGGGTGCGAGGTTACGTAAATTCCCATTAAATCGTGCTCAAACTGTTGAATTTCAGAGTCCGAAAACTCGTCATCCGATGAGCCTAAAAGCTCAAAAGTAGGGATATTAAGCTCTTGAGCTTCTTCGCCAAGTGCGGCAAAAAGGCTTACCTGTCCGCTGCTTTGCGCTTTTTTGTCTTTGTGCACATACTCTACAACATTATCAATATTATCCAAAAGCTGTTTTCTGCTCTTTTCAAGGCTCACAAATGCCCCTGCTTTAATCAAACTTTCAAGGGTTTTTTTGTTAAGACATTTACTGTCAACACGTGAACAAAAATCAAAAAAGCTTTCAAATTCTTTGTTTTGGCGCTCTTTTTCAATTTCATCAATAACCGCACCGCCCACGTTTTTAATTGAGGCAAGCCCAAAGCGAATGTTATCGCCGTCAGGGAAAAATTGGGATGAAGATTTGTTGATATCAGGGGGTAAAACCTTTATCCCCAATGCTTGACACTGCAAAATATATTGTTGTGTTTTGTCCTGATTATCAGCTTGAGATGTCAAAATTGAGCACATATACTCAACAGGGTAGTGCGCCTTTAAATAAGCCGTTTGATAAGCAACAAAAGCATAAGCCGCGCTGTGACTTCTGTTGAAGCAGTATTTTGCAAAACTTTCAATTTGTTCAAAAAGCGCCGAGGCAGCTTCGCCTGACATGCCGTTTTTAGCAGCGCCCTCGATGAAAATACCTTTTTGTTTAGCCATTTCATCAAGCTTTTTCTTACCCATCATACGACGCACCATATCCGCGCCGCCCAGCGTATAGCCCGCAAGCGTCTGGAATATTTGCATAATCTGCTCTTGGTATACAATTGTGCCGTAAGTATCTTTTAAAATTTTCTCTAAAAGAGGGTGAGCGTACTCAATTTTTTGGCGACCATGTTTTCTGTCCACAAAGTCTTTTACCATGCCTGATTCAAGCGGGCCGGGGCGAAACAGTGCAACAAGCGCACCCAAATCTTCAAATACGGTAGGTTTTAAATCTTTAACAAGTTTTTTCATACCGCCTGATTCAAGCTGGAATACACCATCTGTATCCCCTCTTTTTAAAAGGTCAAAAGTCTCAGGGTCATCAAGCGGGATTTTATTTATATCAAGGTCAATCCCGTGGCGCATTTTAATTAAGTCAAGGGTATCTCTAATGATTGTAAGAGTTTCAAGCCCCAGAAAGTCCATTTTCAAAAGACCCAGTTTTTCAATGTGCACCATAGGGTACTGCGTTGTAGTGGTTTTTTCTTTTGAAAGTGCAATAGGAATAATCTCATCCAGCGGTTTGTGCGAAATAATAACACCCGCCGCGTGCGTTCCCACTTGGTTTTTAAGTCCTTCAAGGTGTCGAGCCTCATCAACAAGGCGTCTTACCATTTCATTTTCGTCACAAAGTTTTTTCAGCTCCATGCCATCTTTTAGCGCGTCATCAAGCTTAGTACCGGGGGCAGAGGGAATCATGCCCGCCCATTTGTTGGAATCGGAAAACGGTATGTCATAAACCCTGCAAACAGCTTTAAGAGCAGCTTTTGCCGCCAGTGTACCAAAAGTTATAATTTGGCAAACATGGTCCTCGCCGTATTTTTTTGTAACATAGTCTATAACCTCACCGCGGCGACGTTTGCAAAAGTCAATATCGACATCGGGCATTGATATACGCTCGGGATTTAAAAATCTTTCAAACAACAGATGGTGCCTTATGGGGTCAAGCTCTGTAATTCCCAAAACATAAGCAACAATGCTTCCTGCGGCAGAACCACGCCCGGGGCCTGTAGGCACGCCATGTTCTTTTGCCCAATTTATAAAATCCCACGTAATTAAAAAGTATGCGGGAAAACCCATTTTTTCAATTACGCCGCGCTCATACTCATATCTTTCCTCTATTTCTTTAGGGTAATTTTCGCCGTATCTTCTTTTTAAACCCTCCCTGCACAAATGGTCAAAATACGAACTTATTGTATAACCCTCGGGCACAGGGTAAGACGGCAAGTGAGATTTACCCAGTTCAATGTGCACATCGCACTTATTCGCAACTTCAACCGTATTTTCGATACATTTATTAAATGTGTCCTCGTCCATCCAGTCAAAAGAGCGTCTTAATTCTTCCACCGTTTTTACATAAAATTCATTGTTTGAAAATTTAAAACGGTTAGTGTCAGACTTTGAGGACTTTGTCTGTTCGCACAAAAGGGTGTCATGCCAAAGAGCGTCTTGAGCGCGCAAATAATGCGAGTCATTTGTTATAACCATTTTTAAATCCAAATCTTTTGCAATTTGAATAAGCTTAGGATTTGACTCTTTTTGTTCTTGCAGCCCATGGTCCTGCAGCTCGATATAAAAATCCTCGCCAAAGAGATTTTTATACCACTTTGCTTTCTCAAGAGCCTTTTGCTCGTTGCCATCGAGAATATTTCTTGCGACTTCGCCCTGAATACAAGCGCTCAAACAAACAATACCCGATGAGTATTTCTCAAGCATTTCATGGTTAATTCTTGGTTTATAGTAATACCCTTGGGTGGAGGCGATTGAATCCAGTTTGATTAAATTCTGATAGCCTTCGTTATTTTTTGCAATCAAAACAAGGTGATACAAGGTTTTTTTGGTTGTTTTGTCATTTATTACATCACCCTCGCAAATGTAAAATTCGCACCCGATAAGGGGTTTAACTTCGGGGCATTCCTTAGCGTTTAACACCATATCAATTACACCGAACATAACACCGTGGTCAGTCAGCGCAACAGCAGGCATATTGTTTTCCTTGGCAAAATTAAACAGGTCTTTTACCTTTATTGCTCCGTCTAACAGCGAATATTCCGTATGTAAATGCAAAGGAACATATTTCATATTAATAATCTAGCATAAAGTAACATTAAAAAAATAAAATGTTACCATTTTTTAAATATGAAAAATGCCGCAAGAATTATAAACAAAAATCCGACAAGATAATTCCAGCGGAATTGCTCTTTTAAGTATAAAACGGAAAATACTGAAAATACCGCAAGGGTGATTATCTCTTGAATTGTTTTTAACTGTGCTGCACTGTAATAGTACGAACCTATGCGGTTTGCGGGTACCTGAAAACAGTATTCAAAAAAAGCTATTCCCCAGCTGACAAGGACAACAAGCCAGAGAGCACTTTGCTTGTGGCGCAAATGCCCATACCATGCAAATGTCATAAATATATTTGAAATTGTAAGTAAAATAATAGGTGTAAGTTTTGTCATATTGTTTTTTATTGTGCACTGTAGTTGTTTATAAACTGTTGAGCAACACGCGGAGAGCGAGAAGCCTTGAGCAGTGCAAATCTCTCTGCCTGTTTGTCAAAATCTTCTTTAATTTCAATGTTTTTATCCTGTGCAATTTTTCTTGCAATCTCCAAAAATTTATCTTTGTTTGGAGCAAGAAAAGTAAGGGTGATACCAAATCTGTCTGATAAAGAGGCATTCTCATCTATTGTATCGGACAGGTGAACTTCATTACCCTCGCGAGAAGAAAAAGTTTCTTTTACAATGTTTCTTCTGTTTGTTGTAGCATAAATTATAATATTTTCGCTTCTTTTTGAAATTGCACCCTCAAGGGCGGATTTTATTGCACTAAGATTTTCATCTTCCTGAGAAAACGACAAATCATCAATAAAGACAATGAATTTAGCCGGTATTTTTGCAAGTTTTTCCAACAAATCATTAAGCTCGCACAGGTCTTGTTTTAAAATTTGTACAATTTTCAACCCTTGATTTTTAAATTCATTATAAACAGCTTTTACACTGGAGGATTTGCCGCAACCCCTGTCACCGTAGAGTAAAATATTATTTGCTCCCTTGCTCTCCATTAAGGCGCGAGTGTTTTTGATAAGGGTTTCCTGTTGGGTTTTATAGTCTTTTAAATCTTTAAAAGTAGTTGTATCCGTATATTTAACAGGGTTTAAAGAGCCTTCTTTATAGAAAAATGCACCGTACTTTGCATAAGCTCCGTAGCAGTTTTGTTTCAGATAACTGCAAAGTTCATCATAGCCTATACATTTTTCACTTGTGCCATAATTGCCCAAAAGTTCTACAATATTTTCACTGTCTTTAAATTGAGATTTTAGTATTTCTTTAATTTTATTTGTATCAAGCAAAAAAAGTTCACTTAAAACCGCAAGTTCGTTTTTTGCGGCATTTGTAATGTTTTCATTTAAAATTGCACCTCTTGCAACATTTTTTGTAAAAACATTTTCATCGTGTTTTATTAAATCGTTCAGATACTTTGTAAAATCTCCCTCAAATTCACTTTCAAAGAGAATTTTTAAGAAATTAGAGTAATAAATGAGTGATTCACTCAGCGACTTTGAACTGTATGCAAAAACTCCCAAAAGAGCTTTTATTGCAGAATCTTTCAGGACATTTTTAAAAACACTCAAAGTCAGCAGTTTAAAATTTAAAAATAAAAGTTCATTCATAGCATAAATAATATCACAAAAAAGATTGACCGCAGCAAATTTTAGGGCTAAACTAGAGTAAAATCCACACTAAGGAGGAAATTAAGATGGCTAAAATTTATTACGCAAATGACTGCAATTTAAGTCTGCTTGACGGTAAAAAAGTTGCAATCATCGGCTATGGTTCACAAGGGCACGCGCATGCTCTTAATCTGCATGAAAGCGGAGTAGACGTCGTTGTCGGACTTTACGAAGGTTCAAAATCTTGGAAAAAAGCTGCTGATGCGGGCTTGAAGGTTGCAACAGTTAAAGAAGCCGCAAAAGCTGCCGATATTATTATGATTTTATTACCCGATGAAATTCAAGCGGATGTTTATAAAGAAAGTATTGAAGAAAACCTGAGCGCAGGCAAAGTTCTTGCTTTTGCACATGGTTTCAATATTCACTTTAATCAAATTGTTCCGCCAAAAGATGTTGACGTTATTATGATAGCTCCAAAGGGTCCGGGGCACACTGTAAGAAGCGAATATGTCGAAGGCAAAGGCGTTCCTTGCTTAATCGCTGTTCATCAAAATGCATCGGGCAGAGCGCTTGATATCGGTCTTGCTTATGCTGCAGGCATTGGCGGCGCTCGTGCAGGTGTTATGGAAACAACATTCAAATCAGAAACAGAAACAGACTTGTTTGGCGAACAAGCAGTCCTCTGCGGCGGTGTTACAGCCCTTATGCAGGCAGGTTTTGAAACCCTTGTTGAAGCAGGTTATGCTCCTGAAAACGCTTATTTTGAATGTATCCATGAAATGAAATTAATCGTCGACCTTATCTATCAAGGCGGATTTAAGAAAATGAGATATTCAATTTCAAACACTGCAGAATACGGCGACTATTGCACAGGCAAAAGAATAATTACCGAAGAAACCAAAAAAGCTATGAAAAAAGTTTTGGAAGAAATTCAAGACGGTACATTTGCTTCTAACTGGATTAAAGAAAATAAAGCGGGCGGCAAGGCTAATTTCTTGGCTACACGTGCGCTCAAGGCTGATCACCAACTTGAAGAAGTAGGCAGAGAGCTAAGAAAAATGTACTCTTGGAATGAAGAAAAATAGTAAAAAGTACAATAAATATTGTCTAATGTCGGCACTTTGTGCCGACATTTTTTATTTGATTTTTACAAATAAAAATAAGCAAAAAAAGGGGGCAAAAGCCCCAAACTGTCTGGAATTAAGAATAGCTGGAAGTATGAAAAAGATTAATTATATATAACAATACATGTATAAGTTCTACAATAACCCGCATGGGTAGTATTTTTTTTACGTCATGAAATCAAAATAATAAGTGTAAAATGAACAATATTTTTTATAAATATTTTATAAAGGTGTACAAAAATAGGTCAAAACGCTTGATATACTTGAAAATAAAAAAATTTTACATAGGGGTTGACAAAAGATTTTTTTAGGTACATAATGTGAGTATAAAGATAAAGTGTTAGACAAACACTAAAAAGAAAAAAACAAGAGGTTAAAGAAAAGAAAAATGTTAGCTATAAATGCAATAAGAAACGTAAATAGTACACTAAATAAAAATATCAGCTTTGGTTATAGAAGCAACGAACTTGTTAAAGCCCCAACATACAGCAACGATATGGTTGAAGGTAGCATTGGCGGTTTATTTACAGGCTTTGTAGGAACTCTAAAAAGCTCTCCCTTGTTCGATGCAAAGGTTAAACAAAGAGCTCAAAGCATAAACAAAGGCTTGGAAGAAACAAAATTAAATCTCATTGCATAATGAGTAAAAGCATTATCAACACCTAACAACACAATCCCGAAGCACAACAACACATGACCCTGCAAATTGGCGGGGTTTTTATTTTTTATATAGAATGTAACAAAGTACAAATTAGGCAAAGACATAATATTTTTAAGCTTGACAATATTTTT